>NZ_JBAMYD010000014.1:0-227809 GCF_037002925.1 Rhizobium aouanii | reverse complement strand
TTGCGCCAGCGAGCCGAACAGCGTGCCGCCTTCATTCGCTGCCTTCAGGTCGGCGATGCCCTTCTTGCCGCAGGCGTCGAAGTCGGTATCGGGAACGTCGGTACGGGCCGGCACCGAACCCTTGACGACGTTGAAGGCCGACTGGAAGCTCTTCGACAGCGTTGCCGTCGCCAGTGCTGCCTGGGCCGCCTTGCGGTCGTCTGGAACGTTGAACATGCCGAACATGTCGGAGTTGTAGACCACGCTGCCGTCGGTGCCGGGGAAGCGGTAGCACAGGAAGTCGGTGTCCGGCGTCTTCTTGGCGGCGACGAATTCGCCCTTGGCCCAGTCGCCCATCACCTGCACCAGCGCGTCACCCTTGATGACCATGGCGGTTGCCAGGTTCCAGTCGCGGCCCGAGAAGTTCGGGTCGACATATTTGATGATCGTGGCGAGGTTATCGAACGACTTCTTCATCGTGTCGGACTTCAGCGATTCCTCGTCGAGGTCGTTGAAGGCCTTCTTGTAGAACTCCGGACCGCCGGTCGACAGCACGATGGAATCGAACATCGTCGCTTCCTGCCAGTTCTGGCCGCCAAGCGCCAGCGGGATGACGCCGGCAGCTTTCGCCTTGTCGAGCAGGGCGATCAGGTCGTCGAAGGTCTTCGGCTGGGTACCGCCGATCTTGTCCATCACAGCCTTGTTGATCCACAGCCAGTTGACCGAGTGGACGTTGACGGGGGCTGCAACCCACTTGCCGTCATAGACCGAGAACTTCTGCAGGGCCGCCGGCACCGACTTGTCCCAGCCTTCCTTCTTCGCCGTCTCCGTCAGGTCGCCCATGACCCCGGCCTCGGCATAATCGAGCACGGTATAACCCAGCATCTGCGAGGCTGTCGGATAGGTGCCGGCCGCAACCATCGCCTTCAGCGCCGTCATCGCCGCATCGCCGCCACCGCCGGCAACCGGCACGTCCTTCCAGGCAAACCCTTCCTTCGAAAGATCCTCCTTCAAGACGTTCAGTGCCGCCGCCTCCCCGCCAGACGTCCACCAGTGCAGCATCTGCACTTCCTTCACGTCGGCGGCGTGGGCGGACACGCTGGCGCCGGCCAGAGCCAATGCGATCACTGCAGTCGTAGTCAGAAACCTATTCATCGAAGAACCTCCCAGTTCCATCTTGGAAGATGCGGGACCTATTCCCGCACCAATCACCCGCCCTCCTCGGGCGTAGTTCGGCCGCCGGCTAAGCCGGCTTTTCCGTCTGCGGCATCCACCAGCTGGTGCGTTTGCCGATATGCATGTTAAGCGTCTTGGTCTCCGTGTAATCTTCAACCGCATGGCAGCCGAGCTCACGGCCGAGGCCGCTTTGCTTGTAACCGCCGAAGGGAAGTTCCGAAGCACCATCCATAAAGGTGTTCATCCAGACCGTCCCCGCCCGCACCGACCGGCCGATCGTCAGACACGTGTCGAAATCGCGGCTCCAGACACCGGCTGACAGGCCGTAGTCGATGGAATTCGCAATCCTGATCGCTTCGGCTGACGTCTCGAATGTCAGCACCGAAAGCACCGGGCCAAAGACTTCCTCGCGCGCCACGGCCATATCAGGGGTGACCTCTTCGAGGATCGTCGGCGACATGAACTGCCCCATGCCGAGATCGAGCGTCTCGCCGCCATGTGAGACGCGGGCACCGCTGCTCCTCGCGCCGGTGACGTATCCCGATATTTTCTCCAGATGCTCAGGCGTGATGATGGCGCCGACCTGCGTCGAGGGATCGAGCGGGTCGCCGACCTTCACCGCCTTCGACAGCTCGGCGATCCGCTTGACGACATCGGAAGCGATTGACTTGTGAAGGATCAACCGCGAGCCGGCGTTGCAGCACTCGCCGGCGTTGAAGTATGCGCCGAAGACCGCGGCATCGATGAAGGCATCGAGATCGGCATCCGGGAACACGATCTGCGGGTTCTTCCCACCCAGTTCCAGTGAGACCTTTTTCAGCGTCTGTGCGGCATTCGACATGGTCAGCTTTCCGACGCCGGTCGAGCCGGTGAAGGACACCATGTCGACGCCGGGATGCGACGTCATGACCGCGCCGACCTCGGGTCCCGTACCGGTGACAATGTTGACGACGCCATCCGGAATGCCTGCCTCCTGCAGGATCTCTCCCAGCACCAGCGTCGATCCTGAGGTAAGTTCGGAGGGCTTGACGACGGTCGTGCAACCAGCGGCCAAGGCGAATGGCAGCTTCTGGCCGACGATCAGGAACGGAAAGTTCCAAGGCGTGATGATCGACACTACGCCGATCGCTTCGCGCAAGACGACGCCGAGCGTGCCGTCGCCGAGCGTGTTGTAGCTTTCACCGTGAAGGTCGCGGCCAAGAGCCGCCGCATAGCGCCATATGTCAACGGAGCCTGCAATTTCTCCCCGCACCTGTGTGATCGGCTTTCCTGCCTCGATAGCATCGAGAAATGCCAGCTCCTCTGCGCGCGCTGCGATCAGATCGGCCGCCTTGAGCAGGATCGCGGAACGTTCGGCAGCGGTCATTCGGGGCCACGGCCCAAGATCGAAAGCCTTGCGTGCCGCGGAAATCGCACGCTCGGCGTCCCTCTTGCTGCCGGTCGGAAACCGGCTGACCACGACACCATGGCTTGGCGCGACTCGCTCGATCGGATCGGAGCTCCCTGCCTCCCATTTGCCGTCGATGAGCATCTTGAAATCACGCGCTTTGTGGTCGCTGAGCGCGGTGGGGTTGACGAGAACCGTCATTACCATTCTCCCTTGAACGTTGCCGGGCGCTTCTCGCTGAAAGATGCGACGCCCTCCTTCAGATCGCCGGTCTTCGCAGCGAGGATCGAGCCCAGGGCTTCGACCGCGGTTCCATTGTCTTCGCCGTTTGCAGATGCGATCATCAACTTCGCGATCTCCGTCGCAGCCGGCCCCCTTGCGGCAATCCGCCCAGCATATTCCCTGGCAGCAGTGAGCGCGTTTCCAGTGGGGACAACCGCGTCTACGATCCCGAGCAAGCGGGCCTCCTCGGCGGTGAATATCTCGCCGCCCAAGGCCATGCGCCGGACGGCCTGCGCCCCGAACCGGCGCACAAGACGCTGGGTCCCGGACCAACCCGGCACCATGCCAAGGCCGGTTTCCGGGAGACCGATCTTGATCTGTTCCTCGGCAAGGCGAATGTCGGCGACCCCTGCAAGTTCAAGCCCTCCCCCGAGGGCATGGCCATTCAGAGCCGCGATCAGCGGCATCCGGAGCGTCGCCAGTCTCTCGAAGATACGGTGGCCATGCCGAACCCAGAGATGACCGAACTCCTGAGGCGACATTCCGCCCCAGGCCTTGATATCGCCGCCAGCGGAAAAGCCCTTTCCTTCGCCCGTGAGAATGGCAGCGCGCACATTGGCGGTCGCCTCCACTTCGTCGGCCGCGTCTGCCAGCGCTTTCAGCATGTCGAGATCGAGCGCGTTCAGCTTCTCCGGACGAGAAATCGTCAGCGTCGCAACATGTCCATCGACGTCAATTCTGACTGTTCCGCTAGCCATGGAAGCTGCCCTCCAGCGTCCGTGCCTTTTTTTCTGGAAGCGACAGGCCGATGTTTGCCTCCGCGAAGAGTGCCGCGTCCATGACTTTCAGGTCGGGCGCCACGATCAGCGGAAACTCCGACTGATCGAGGATGTGGGATTGGAGATCGACGCCGGGCGCAATCTCGGTGAGGACGACGCCGTCGGGCGTCAGCTTCATCACGCACCGCTCGGTGACATAGGTGATGTCCTGCCCCTGCTCGATCGCGCGCCTGCCGCTGAAGGTGACGTGTTCGACCTCGTTCACGAGCTTTTTCAGCTTACCTTCCTTCTCGATCAGAAGGGCGCCATCGGCGATCGAGAGCTTCGCTCCGGCATTGAACATACCGGAGAAGACGATCTTCTTCGCGCGCGCCGTGATGTCGACGAAGCCTCCGGCGCCAGCCGTCACATGCGGCCGGAAGGAGAGCTTGGAGACATTGACCGAACCGTCTTTGCCGATCTCGAGGAAGGACAGCAGCGAGGCATCGAAGCCTGCGCCCTGGAAATAGGTGAACTGATAGGGAGACGGCATGTAGGCGTCGGCGTTGGAGGCACAGCCAAAGGCGAAGTCGAGCAGCGGCACGCCACCGACCGCGCCTTGCTCGATCACCCAGGTGACCGCGCCGTGAAGCCCCTCCTCCAGCAGAATTCGCGGCACGTTGGCCGATATGCCGAAGCCGAGATTGACGCAGCTTCCCGCTTGCAGTTCCTGCGCAACACGACGCGCGATGACTTTCTGAACATTGAACTCCGGAACGCTGAAACTATCGAGCGGGCGGAAGATCTCCCCGGAAATCGCCGGATCATATTGCGTCTGCGTCGTCTGCTTCTGTTCCGGATCGACGATCACATAATCGACCAGCATTCCAGGCACCCGAACGTCATGGGGCTTCAGCGAGCCTTCCTTGGTGATCCGCTTGACCTGCGCGATGACGATGCCGCCGTTGTTGCGCGCGGCCAGCGCCTGATCGAGGCCGCCGAGATAGGCGCCTTCATGTTCGTATGTCAGGTTGCCGCGCTCATCGGCGGTGGTGGCGCGGATGATGGCGACCTCAGGGGCGATCGAGGGAAAGAACAGCCAGTCGTCGCCCTCGAAGCTCACGCGCTTGACCACCGGATGTTCCGACGCCAGGCCGTTCATCGCGCAACCCTGCCGCTTGGGATCGACGAACGTATCGATACCGATCTTGGTCAGGACGCCCGGCCGCTTCGCTGCGGCTTCACGATGAATGTCGAAGAGGATACCCGAGGGAATGTTGTAGGCCGGGATTTCGTTATTGGTGATCATTTGCCAGATCAGCGGCGGCTCTGACGATGACGGACCGGACGGATAGGAACCACCGATGATGCGCTTGAGCAGGCCCTTCTTGGCGATATGGTCGACGCCCTTGATGCCGCTCATGTCGCCGGCAGCGATCGGATGGAGGGTCGTGAGATCACGAGGATGGCCGGTCGCATCGAAACGCTCGCCAATCGCCTTCAGCATGAGGTCCGGGCAACCGAGACCGCTCGAGGAAGACACCGTTACAACAGCGCCATCCGGGATCAGCGCGGCTGCTTCGGTCGGGGTGAGATGCTTCTTCATCGGCGTTACTCAGAGTCCTGTTTCGATTTTTACGCTCTTGCGGGCTCCGCAGCTCTCGCGGACAACCAGCCGAACGGCTGTTGTCACCGTCTCCGCCTCGGCCTTGCCCGCATTGATCTGCTTGAGAAGCAGCTGCGCGCCGCGGCGTCCAATGCCCTGCGGATCGACCGAGACCGTCGTAAGCGCAGGAACCGCCGCCTGAGCCTCGATGACGTCGTCGAAACCCACGACCGCGAAGTCGGAGCCGGGCTCCAGACGGCGCGCACGCAATCCGTCGCAAACACCGAAGGCTACGGCATCGTTGAAGCAGACGGCTGCCGTGGCTTTGTCGGCAAGAACGAGTGCTTTTCCGATCGCCTCTCCCCCGCCGGCTCGCGAAGGCGCCGACGAGATGACAAGTTCTTGGTGATAGTCGAGCCCGCCTGCCTCCATGCCGCTTCGGTAACCGGCAAGGCGGTCGTCGAAGACAGCGGTGTCGGGAAAACCACCGAGAAAAGCGATGCGCTTGTGACCGAGATCCGCCAGGTGCTTGACCGCGGACATCATGCCCGCCTGGTTGTCGGAGACGACGGACGAAACTTTGGCGCCAGGCAGGTTTCGCACGACGACCACCACAGGGATCCCCGCGGCGACAAGCGGCTTGAAGTCTGCGGCATCGGTGGCGCGCGCCGGCGACACGATGAGCCCTGAAATGCCATGTTCCCGCATCGATGCGACAACCTCGCGCTGCCTGTCAATGCTCTCACTGGTGTTCGACAGGAACTGCACGAACCCGGCCGATTGAACGACCATATCGACGCCGACCGCCAGTTCCGCAAAGAAGCTGTTCGTCAGGTCGTTCACGACGACCCCGATGATCCTCGATTTGGCACTGGCCTGCCGAAGATTGGCTGCGCCGCGATTGTAGACGTAGCCCAGCTCGCGCATCACCGCATTGACCTTGGCACGCGTCCCCTCATTGACCAGGGAGGAGCCCTGAAGCACCAGCGAAACCGTCGATTTCGAGACGCCTGCGGCCTTCGCAATGTCAATGACGGTTACCCGCGCCTTTGTCACATCTTCCTCCCGGCGCCAACGATCGACCGATCGCCTTAGATATTTGGAACGTTCCAATTCTGTCAAGTAAAATTTATAACATGCCGTTATTCGTAGGAGCATATTCGGCAAATTTCCGCCTCCTCGACTACCGGAATCTCATCCTAAAAATTGGAACGATCTAAAATATGACCATGACTGAGAGGCATATGTCGATATTTTTCGACCTGCAAAATCGTGCGTGGAGCACAACCGCCCGATGCGTTGGCAGCAAAAATGTGGAAGATTCAGGCTCGCCCGGTATTTCCATCGAAGCGATCAATGCGGCGCAATCGGCGGACCTTCCGGCAAAAGCAGGAAGGGCTTCTATTCTGTGTTAATAGACGTTGCGACAAGCCCAGTGGAGACCATGGAGACATGAAATTGCGCACCGAGCTGACCGTTCTGCCGCCACGAACAGGCGCGGCGCTTGGCAGCCATCGCCGCGTCTTTGGTCGCACAAATCGAGCGCACCGAACCTCATGCGCCCGAAGCCGAAGCCGCCTTGGCGGCAATCCGCAATTGGGGTGATGGCGGACGCCTGACGGGCCGATACTTCTCCGATCTTATCTACAGCGACGATGAGCGCGGGACGCTCCGTCGGCTCTCAGAGGCGGTCGGCAAGCCCAGCGAAGACGGCTGGAACGCGCTGACGACGGCAATCATGTATGTTGCCTGGCTTGTTTACCAGGAGACCGGTGAGCCCATGCCGAGTGACGTCAACGAGGTCGGAGAGGACAGCCTTGACCTTCTGGATGAGCAACTCGCCAAACTCGGCTAAATCGAGCGCGCGATCCCCTCTCGGAGCACATCGGCTTTTCCACGAATTCGTTGACATGGTAGGAGAGGCTCCCACGCCTCTCGATGCAAGCTTGAACACCCTGGAACGCTGGTTCGCCCATCTCAAAACGACAGGAGGATCTCCAGGCTTCCGTCGAGCAATTCCCACCGATAGACATTAGCGAAACTTTATCGTTTCTGACGAATGCTATGGATACGTGCAACGCGCCAGATCTGAAGCAGGGCCGGATGATGTCACACTCGTTTGAATCCATTCTGGAGAGCCTGCCTCAGGGTATCGTTCTGCTTGATCCTGCCGGTACGGTGACGGCTTTCAATTCGCGCACGCTTGATATTCTCGGCCTTCCGCAAGGCGCCATTCGCAAAGGCATGAATATCGACGGATTGCCGGGCACCGCCGATTGCCGTGCAGTGGCATCCCGGCGGACGACGATCGGGGGGCCGCCCACGTCTCAATTTGCCCTTTCCGACGGAGGGATGGTCGCATTGACCTGCGCGCCGTCGAAGGATGGAGGCTGGATCCTCAGCTACGAAGACATCTCGACCCTCATTCGCGTCGAAGACAGCCTGACCGAACAACATCGCCGGTTCGACGCAGCCCTCAGCAACATGCCACATGGGCTGTGCATGTTCGATTCAACAAAGAACCTGATACTGTGCAACGCATCCTACGCGCGGATGTACAATCTGCCGGACCTGCTGACGCAACCGGGAACACCACTTGTGGATATCCTGGCCTATCGCAGCCGGGAGGGAAATGGCCCGGCCGATACCACGACCTATTTTGATGTGGTCTTCGAAGCGACAGCCCGCGGTGCGCCGGCCAGCCAGAACATTGTCCTGGCCGATGGGCGCGTTATCAAGATCACCCATAATCCGATGCAAAGCGGTGGATACGTGGCCACCCATGAGGATGTCACCAAGACCGTCCGGCTGGCGGAAGAGCTGCGCCGGCATCACGATCAGCTCGAAGCGACGGTGCGGAGCCGCACGGCAGAAGTCGAGCGGCAGGCGCGGGAACTCGAGCGCATGCTGGCGCAGGAGCGCAACATCAACGAATTGCAACGGCAGTTCGTAGCGATGGCATCCCATGAATTCAGGACCCCGCTTGCAATCATCGACGCTGCTGCCCAGCGGCTGCTGCGAAAAAGGGGGGCGGTCGAGCCCCCATTTCTCAGCGACAAGGTCGATCAAATCCGCGCATCGGTGACCCGGATTGTCGATCTTATGGAGAGCATCCTGTCTGCCGGACGCCTTGATACCGGCAAGATCGATATCAACTACGATTCCTGCGCCTTGAGATCATTGATAAAAACCTGTTGCGAGCGGCAATCGACGATCGCAAAGTCGCACAGCTTTGTGTTGGATATCGATGGGCTGCCGGAGTTCATCGATGCCGATCCCCGGACTTTGGGACAGGTCTTTACCAACCTGCTTTCCAATGCCGTCAAATACGCGCCTGGAACCTCCGAAATTCGCGTCACCGCATGGGCAGAGACGGGAAACGTCAAAGTTTCGATCAGCGATGATGGCGTGGGGATCGATGCCGAAGACGTGCCCCGGCTGTTCCAGCGCTATTTTCGTGCCCGGACTTCGACCGGCATTGCCGGAACCGGTATCGGCCTCAATCTGGTGAAGCAGATCATCGAACTGCACAACGGCTCGATAGAGGTTCGAAGCGCAAGAGGATGCGGATCGACATTCACCGTAACTCTTCCGATCAAGAGAAGTGGTAACGCTTCCGCGACCAATGACGCTGCCTGACGTTTCAGGATTGCTGTCCTGCTTATCTACCCTATCCTTCTCACGGATAGAGGAGGATCATGCCATGGCTTTCATTCACACCCCCAACGCATCCGCCAGCGAGAAGACGACGTCGATGTATGCGTCGGCCGAGGCGAATTATGGTTATCTGCCGAACATGTATCGGGCCTTCGGCCATCGGCCGGAGGTGATGGAGAGCTGGGCGGCGCTGCTTTCGAGCATTCGCGGTCATATGAGCTTGCGGCGCTACGAACTGGTGACGCTGGCGGCAGCCAAGGAGCTCAAATCCTCCTATTGCATGCTGGCGCACGGCTCGGTGCTGCTGCGCGAGGGTTTCACCAGCGACGGGCTGACGGCTGTTGTCAACGAGACGGAGAAGGCGCCGATCGATGCCGGCGAACGCGCGATCATGGCTTTTGCCGCCAAGGTGGCGCGCGATGCGACGTCGGTGACCCAGCAGGATATAGACGGGCTAAAAAAGCACGGCTTGAGCGACGCCGATGTCTTCGACGTCACGGCTGCGGCAGCGGCCCGGTGTTTCTTCTCGAAAATGCTGGATGCGCTGGGTGCTGCACCCGACCACGCCTATATGGAGCGGCTGGAGCCGAATGTGCGAAAGGCGCTCAGCGTCGGCCGGGAAGTCGAGCGGCCTCTGGCGCCGTCACCGTCTCGCTCGCAATGATGCGATGACGGAGGTGCCAGGGGACGCCTGGTCCTGCCGCCCCTACTCCTGCGGTTTGTCCGCAAAATGCCGGATCGCAAATTCGGCGATATTCTGGCTCGACCGATCGGCATCGTCGAGCAGAGAGGGAAACAGCTGCCATTGATGGGGCATGCCCGGCCAGACCTCGGTGGTGACATCCACCCCCGCCTGGCGCGCCTTGTCGGCGAGCCGCAGCGTGTCGTCCAGCAGGACTTCGCCGGCGCCGACCTGCAGCAGCAGCGGCGGAAAACCAGTCATGTCGGCATAGAGCGGCGACGCCTGGGGATCGGTCGGAGATCGGCTGCCGAGATAGGTCTTGCGCAAGCTCTCGATTGACATCTTGCTGACCAGCGGATCGCTTTTGGCATTTGATGTCATCGAGTCGCCCGTCGCGGCAAGATCGGTGATGGGGCTGAGCGCAATCACCGCCGCCGGCAGCGGTTTCGCCGCCCGCATCTGCCGCAGCACCGTCTCGATCGCAATATTGCCGCCGGCGCCGTCTCCCGCCACGATGACATTCTCGCTCCGGTAGCCATTGTCGAGAAGCCAGCGATAGGCCGTCAGCGCGTCGTTGATCTGCGCGGGATAGCCATATTCGGGCATCAGCCGATAATCGATGAGAAAAACGTCGCTGGATGCGGCCTTGGCGAGCGAGCCGGCAAGCAGGCTATGTGTGCGAATGGAGCCGCTGGAAAAGCCGCCGCCATGAATATAGAGGATCACCCTTTGGCCGATCGGGTGATGAAGACGGGCAGGCCACATCAGCTCGGCGTCGACGCCGTCGGCATCGACCTGCCGCACCTGGATGCGCGTCGGCCCCGGCGTCGTCTCCATCAGCGTCCTGAAGGCCGTCCGCCGCTGCTGCAGGCTATCGGCGCCGGTAAAGTGATCTTTCCATAGGCCGACAAGTTTTTCGACCTGTTCGCGCGAGGCCGGGCTTTGCGGCCCAATGTCCCGCCCGACCGCCGTCGAGGCGAGCAGCATCAGCGCAGCCAAAGCGGGGAACAGACATTTGAGCCGCTTTGGGGCTCTTCGAATACCAGCTGGCAAAATCCGACCGTTCATCAACCTCTCCCGACGATGCTGGCCAAGGCGGCATCTTTGGCCGGTTCGTCCACCGGAGTCAAAAGGGTGACAGGCGCGAACCCCAAGCTTTTTCATTCCACGAACATCCCGCACCCGTCCGGGCCTGGGTGCGGTCGATGGCCGCCTTGAGGGCCGCCCATATCAGGCGGCTGCTCGATGACGGAGATAGGGCGGATCCTCTGGACGTCCCTCCGCTGTGCCTGGAATGAAAGTCGGCAGCAGCCCGTTCACTGGGGGGTCGTCAGACTGCGCTTTAAAAATTCAACAATGTCAGCCTGCACGGCTTGCCATTTGCCGCGCTTCCGTCGGAAATGGACGACGTGCCTGGCTGCCCCCTACCCCCGGCGCCTCGTCTTGCTTGTGAGTGAAGGATACCGATGACCACCATTTATCTTGCCGGCCCGGAAGTCTTTCTTCCGGATGCCATGCCCATCATGGCCGAGAAACGCCGATTGGCGCGCCAGGTCGGCTTCGAGCCGACCGGTCCCGGCAGCGACGAAAACCAGACGCCGGTGAAGCGGACGGCCGCAGAGATCTATGCACGCAACGACGACGCCATGCGTCGAGCCGAGATCTGCCTTGCCAACATCACTCCTTTTCGAGGCGTCAGCGCCGACCCGGGTACGGTCTACGAGATCGGCTTCATGATTGCACTGGGAAAAGCGGTCTTTGCCTATACCAATCACCCCGACGACTATGGTCTGCGTGTTCGCTCTATCTGGTATGCGGGGCTCGATATCGATGAGACGAGCGGGCGCCCACGCGGACCGGATGGCATTGCGATCGAAAATCACGGGATGGCCGACAACCTGATGGTCGACGGAGGGGTCGAAGCGACAGGAGGCAAGGTGTTTCGTGCGGCCGCACTCCCGGCGGATCCTGCCCGCGACCTGGCGGTTTATTTTGAAGCGCTTGAGACGATCGCCGGCATGCGTGCAGATGGCAGTCAGCTTGACGGATCGCGCTGACGGCGCCGATTTCTTCCCTGTCAACGCTTCTCGCTGATATCAGAGAGCTTGGTCCGCCAGCATGTTGGCGAGCGAGAAGAGGACCGGCCGTTCGGCAGCGATAATCGAAGAGCAGCATGCGAGCGTCGAAAAGGCTCGCCGCCTGGCGCCCCTCTCGCCTTGCTTGCGGCAAATTAGCATTCGCCTTACGCCTTTCATGGCCTAGATCTAGGTTCGATCACCACCATGAAGAGGCGAGCATGTCCATCAAGTCCATCTGCATCTATGGCGCTGGGGCGCTCGGCGGCGCTATCGCCGCCAAGCTTGCACGCCAGGCCGGAAACGACGCCACCATCTCCGTCGTCGCGCGCGGGGCACATCTCGACGCCATTCGCGGCAACGGTATCAGCCTGCGCGAAGCCGATGCAGAAAGGCCGCTCAATGTCCGCCTAACCGCGACTGACGATCCCAGGACATTGCCGCCGCAGGATCTCGTCATCACCGGCCTCAAGGGGCATCAGCTGGCACCCGCTGCCGAAGGCATCGCAAGCCTCCTCAAGGAGGGCACCCGCGTTCTGATGATTCTCAACGGCATCCCGTGGTGGTATTTTCACCGCGATACCCAGAGCCGGCATGCCGAGCTGCAGTTCGATGAGCTCGATCCCGGCGGCAGGCTCTGGCGGCTGATCGGGCCGGAGCGCGTCATCGGCTGCGTCGCTTATCAAGGTGCCGAGGTGATCAACCCCGGCGAGATCCAGCTTTCCCACAACGGCCGCTTCGTGCTCGGCGAGCCTTCCGGCGACATCTCGCCCGATCTCGAGGCGATCGCCGCGGTGCTGACCGGCGCCGGCCTCAGCATTACGACGACAGCTGATATCCGCGGCGAGATCTGGAGCAAGCTGATGGGCAACGCCGCCTTCAACCCGATCAGCGCTTTGACCAGGGCGCTGATGACCGACATCATGGCGGATCCCGCCCTTTCGTCGACGGTCGGCAAGGTGATGAGTGAGGTCCGCGCCGTCGGCGAGGCCTTGGGTGCGCGGTTCAGCATGACCGTCGAGCAGCGGTTGGAACAATCGCGCCATATCGGCGGCGTGCGCACATCGATGCTGCAGGATCTGATCGGCGGCAAAGCGCTCGAAATCACGCCGCTGGTCGGCATGGTGGTGGCGCTCGGACGCCTGAGCGCCGTGCCGACGCCGGTTTCGGAAACGATCCTGGCGCTGGTGACCCAGCTTGATCGGGAAAACCAGCGGGGCTGATTGCAGAGGAAAGAGGCGGCCGGGGAAAACCCGGCCGTCTTTGCTTACTTTCCGACCTGCTCGGCCCAGTTCGGCGCCTTACCGCCGCCATCGAGGAAGGTCATCGCCATATTCGCCATGAGGGGCGAGGCGAAGGTCTCGTAGTGGGTAAGATCGGGCAGGATCGCCAACCGGTTCTTCGACATGTTTTCCCGCATCCACCCCGCATCGCGCAGACCGCCGCCGAGCTTGTGGTAGAAGTCGATCATATGCTCGGGCCGGATCATGTCGGCATCACCATAGATCAGCATAACCGGCATGGTGAGCTTAGCGACGGCATCGCTATAGTCGATGGGTTCGCGCATCAGTGCGCCCATGGCGTCGAGCAGCTTCGGAAATTCCGAAACGTCAGGCGCCACCGCCTTGTAGGAAAGGAACATCGGCGTGTCCTTCATCATGTCGGCCATACCGGCGCCGACGGCCGCCTGCTGCGGCAGCATTTCCGGGAAGAAGCCGTTCTGCGCATAGGGTGCCGAGAGGATCACCAGCCGGCGCACCTGGTCGGGCGCGTTCGCCGCCATGTTCAACGCCACCCCGCCGCCGAAGGAATAGCCGAAGACGTCGAGCTTATCGTAACCGAGCTGCTTCACCAGGATTGCGAGATCGGCGCCGATGGCCGGAAGCTCGATCGGCCGCTTGCCGAGCGGGGTGCGGCCATGGCCCTGCAGATCGACGGCGATTACCTGCCGGTGGTCGGTAAAAACAGGCATGACCGGCGCGAACATCTCGATCTGCCCGAGGCCGCCGTGAAGGAGCAGCAGCGGCTCGCCCTCGCCGCGGATCTCGTAATAATAATCGATGCCGTTGACCGGCAGACTTCCCTTCCTGACAATCGGCGCTGCAGCCTTCTTCTCCTCTATAACAGGCGTGCCGTTGTCGGCGCCTGATATACCGGGCGCTGCCAGGAATGCGGCAGCCGTTGCGATCATCGAAATCAGCGTCATCTTCGACATGTCCTTGCTCCCATGTTTGCATCGATACCGCAAGGACGGCGGTGCTCATGTCTTTCCGACACCGCGCCTCGAATTTCTCGCACCGGCCTTTATGCCGTTCCTATATTTTCGTGCCCCGCTTCGAATGGACCAACTTTTCTTTAACCGGCGTTCTGGTAAAATACTGTCGCAGAGACTTCAGACGCCACGAGACCGATGCCGAAACCGAATTTCCGCTTCACCCATTACGATCTTAGGGAACAACGCACCGGAACGATCATCGAGGTGTCGTTGAATGCGGTGAACAATGTCCGCCTGATGACGGCCCCGAATTTCCAGCGGTTCACCGAGGTTCTCGATTTCAAATATATCGGCGGCGTGGCACGCAAATCGCCGATCAAGATCGCCGTTCCGGAAAGCGGTCACTGGCATGTCATCGTCGATATGGAAGGTCATCACGGGCTGGCGGAATCTTCCGTCAAGGTGATCGCCGCGCCGGCAAATCAGAAGACGCCGCGCGCCTCCTGAGGTTCGCCCGGTTCAGCGCGGATTGCGCTCCTTGCGAAGTTTTGCCCACCATTCCAGCCGCTTGCGGATATCGCGCTCGAAGCCGCGCTCCGGCGGATCGTAGAAGATCTGGCGGCCCATCTTCTCCGGGAAATAATCCTGGCCGGAAAAGGCATCCGGCTCGTCGTGGTCATAGCGGTAGCCCTCGCCGTAACCCTCGCCCTTCATCAGCTTGGTCGGCGCATTGAGGATATGCTTCGGCGGCAGCAACGAGCCGTTCTGCTTTGCCGCCTGGCTTGCCGCCTTGAAGGCGGTGTAGACAGCATTCGATTTCGGGGCGGTGGCGAGATAGACACAGGCCTGGGCCAGCGCCAGTTCGCCTTCCGGCGAGCCGAGATACTCATAGGCATCCTTGGCGGCATTGCAGATCACCAGCGCCTGCGGATCGGCAAGACCGATATCCTCCACCGCCATGCGCACCAGCCGCCGGCCGAGATAGAGCGGATCCTCGCCGGCATCGAACATGCGGGCGAGATAATAGAGCGCGGCATCGGGATCCGAGCCGCGCACGGATTTATGCAGCGCCGAGATCAGATTATAGTGGCCATCCTGCGCCTTGTCGTAGACCGGGGCACGGCGCTGGACGATTCGCGTCAGGCCTTCGGTATCGAAGCTCTCGCCTTCGCGCGCTGCGCGCCAGACTTCTTCGGCAAGCGTCAGCACCGCGCGGCCATCGCCATCGGCCATGCGGATCAGGCTGGCGCGGGCATCCTCCGTCAGCGGCAGCGGCTTCTGCTCGATCGCCTCGGCACGCTTCAACAGTTCCTCGAGGCTCTCCTCGCCATGCGACTTGAAGGTGAGCACACGGGCACGCGACAGCAGAGCGGCGTTGAGCTCGAAGGAAGGGTTCTCGGTGGTGGCGCCGACGAGGATGACGGTTCCATCCTCCATGACCGGCAGGAAACTGTCCTGCTGGGCGCGGTTGAAACGGTGGATCTCATCGACGAAGAGCAGCGTCTGACGGCCGTCCATACGCCGCAAACGGGCTGTCTCGAACACCTTCTTCAGATCGGCGACGCCGGAGAAGATCGCCGATATCTGCTCGAAGGCCAGTCCCGCCTCGCCCGAGAGCAGCCGTGCCACCGTCGTCTTGCCGGTGCCGGGCGGACCCCAGAAGATCATCGAGCCAAGCGAGCCGCTTTCGATCATCCTTTTCAGCACGCCATCCTCCCCGGTCAGATGTTCCTGACCGGTGACATCGGCAAGCGTCTTCGGCCGCAGCCGGTCGGCAAGCGGCCGCCTGGCAGCGACCTCCTCCGGAACGCGCGGCGCGAAGAGATCGTTGCTCATCGGAAAAATTGCCGGATGCGCTGGCCGTCGCGCTCGATCTCGACCCGCCAGAAGCCGGGGTCGCTATCGGCGATCTCGGACAGTTCGCTGGTCGACTTCACATCGGTGCCGTTGATCGAGACGATGATATCCTTCGGTTCGAAACCGAGACGGGCAGCAGGCGAATCCTCCTTTACCTCGGATACGACGACGCCCGACGATTCCGGCGGCATGCGCAGCTCGTCGGCGACACGCGGCGACAGGTTCTCGACGACGGCGCCGGTAAACGGCGTGTGTCCGCCGATGGTGCGCTGGTCGCGCGGCGAGGTTTCCGGGGCGCGGGCGAGCGTCAACGGCAGTTGCTCCTCGCGGCCCTTCTCGATGACGGTGAGCTTGACCGAATTGCCGAGACCGGCTGTGGTCAGCCGGTAGAGCAGCGCGTCGGGATGCTCGACGGAAATCCCGTCAACGGCGGTGACGATCTCGCCGGCCTTCAGCCCGGCCTTGGCCGCCGGCCCACCTTCCGAAACCTTGACGACGAGCGCGCCGCGGGCCTTGTTCAGCCCCAGCGCCTCAGCCACTTCCGAGGTCACCGCATCGAAGCTTGCGCCGACATAGGGCCGCTCGAAGGATTTGACGCCGGCATCGGCAGACGCGAGGAAGACCTTGACCAGATTGGCAGGGATGGCGAAACCGATGCCGTTCGAGCCGCCGCCGCGCGAGAAGATCGCGGTGTTGATGCCGATCAGTTCGCCCTTCATGTTCATCAGGGCGCCGCCGGAATTGCCGGGATTGATCGAGGCATCGGTCTGGATGAAGAAGCCGAATTCGTTCCTGATCACCTGGTTGCGGGCAAGCGCTGAGACGATGCCGCTCGTCACCGTCTGGCCGACACCGAAGGGATTACCGATCGCCAGCACGAGATCGCCGACCTCGACTGAATCGGAATTGCCGATCGGCAGCGCCGGAAAGCTTGCCGTGGTGTCGATCTTCAGCACGGCAAGATCGACGCGATCATCGCGCAGCACCACTTTGCAGGGGAACTCGCGGCCGTCCGAGAGGGCAATCTTGATGTCATCGGCGCCCTCGATGACGTGATTGTTGGTGACGACAGTGCCGTTCGCCTCGACGATGACGCCGGAGCCGAGCGAAGACTGCTTCTCCGAACGGTTCGGCATCTGCTGGCCGAAAAACTGCTCGAAGAAAGGATCGCCGGCAAAGGGCGACTGCCGCCGGATAGTCTTTTCCGCATAGACATTGACGACGGCGCCCGACGTCTGTTTGACGAGCGGCGCGAAGGAGAGCTGCATCTGCATCTGGCTCTCGGGTATGGCCTTTGCCGTCTGCGCATGGGCAGCAAGCGGCAGAACGAGCATGAGAGCAAATAGCGAGACGGAGGCGCGCTTGAACAGGCCTTGCATGGGTATCCCTTTTGAATCCTCTTGAGCAACGTTTTAGAGCATGATGCCGAAAAGTGTGAGCGGTTTTCGGACGGCATCATGCTCTAACTATTTAATAGCGAACAGGATTCAGATTTTAGGCCGAACCGGCCCAAAATCATCCTGTTCTGCGGCCCGACGCTAGAAAGGAAAGAGGGCGGAAGCATGGAAGAACAAGGCGAGAGGGCGTCTTGGAAACCGGTTGAAGTCATTGTGAATTTGATTCAGGAAGATTGGCCATGCAACTGATATCAAAAGCCAAAAACTGGGCGAAGTCACTGAAGCGTGACATCGTGGCCCTATGGCTTGCCGCCCGCGATCCCCGCGTACCGTGGCATGCCAAAGCGGTGGCCGGCGCCGTTGCCGCCTACGCGCTGTCGCCCATCGATCTCATCCCCGATTTCATCCCCATCCTCGGCTATCTCGACGATCTCTTCATCGTGCCGCTCGGTATCATGCTGGCGATCCGGCTCGTGCCAGTAGAGGTGATGAACGAGCTTCGTATGGAGGCGACAAGGCGCACCGAGCGTCCCTCCGGCCGGGTCGGACTGATCTTCATCCTTGCCGTCTGGCTCATCTGCATCATCTTCCTGGCTCTGGCACTGCGGAAGCTAACCTGGCCGGCAGCAATGGGAACATATGAATGATCACGACAAGAACGACGACAGCGGCCCTCGGCTTTGCGATCCTGCTCATTGGATCGAACCTGGCACAGGCAGCAAGCTTCGATTGCGATGCGAAAGAATTGAAGGCGGATGAAAAAGCGATCTGCGACAACCGCGCCCTCAACGACGCCGATGTGAAGATGGTGACGACTTTCGAGCTGCTCTCCGGCCTGCTGGCGATGGGTTCGCGCGGAACATTGCAGGACGAACAGACGGCCTGGCTGAAGAAACGGCAGGAATGCGGGGCAGATGCAACTTGCATCAAGGCTGCCTATGACGAGCGGCTGAAGCAACTCGGCGAGTCTTATAAAAACATCAACCGGCCGCTTTGAAAGCGACCGGTCGGTAGAGCACCTGACTTCTAATTAGTAGGTCGTCGGTTCAGATGAGTCAGCGGGCGTTCAGATCGCGCACGGCACCGCGGTCCGCACTCGTTGCGAAGGCGGCGTAGGCCTTTAGCGCGGTCGTGACGTTGCGCTTGCGTACTTCTGTGGGATACCAGCCCTTGGCGTCCTGTTCGGCGCGGCGGGCGGCGAGTTCGGTCTCGCTGACACGCAGGCTGATCGTGCGGTTGGGGATGTCGATATCGATCATGTCACCTTCGCGCACCAGGCCGATCGTGCCGCCATTTGCCGCCTCCGGCGAAGCGTGGCCGATCGAGAGGCCGGAAGTGCCGCCGGAGAAGCGGCCGTCGGTGATCAGCGCGCAGGCCTTGCCGAGACCCTTCGACTTCAGATAGCTCGTCGGATAGAGCATTTCCTGCATGCCTGGGCCGCCCTTCGGACCTTCGTAGCGGATGACGACGACGTCGCCGGCCTTCACCTCGTTGGCAAGGATCGCCTTGACCGACGAATCCTGGCTTTCGAAAACGCGGGCGGGGCCGGAGAACTTCAGGATCGATTCATCGACGCCGGCGGTCTTGACGATGCAGCCGTCGATCGCAAGGTTGCCCTTGAGCACGGCAAGGCCACCATCCTTGGAGAAGGGATGCTCGACCGAGCGAATGACGCCGTTCTCGCGGTCGGTGTCGAGATCGTCCCAACGGGATTCCTGGCTGAAGGCGACTTGGGTCGGGATGCCGCCGGGAGCGGCACGATAGAAGTTCCGGACAGTTTCGCTGTTGGTGCGGGTGATATCCCAGCGGTCGATCGCATCACCCAGCGTCTCGGCATGCACAGTCGGGCAATCGCGGTTCAAGAGACCGCCCTTGTCGAGTTCGCCGAGGATCGACATGATGCCGCCGGCGCGGTGGACGTCTTCCATGTGAACATCGCTCTTGGCGGGGGCGACCTTCGACAGGCACGGCACCCGGCGCGACAGTGCATCGATATCGGCCATGGTGAAATCGATCTCGCCTTCATGGGCGGCGGCAAGAATGTGCAGGACCGTATTGGTGGAACCGCCCATGGCGATATCGAGCGTCATAGCATTCTCGAAGGCCTGCTTGGAAGCAATGGTGCGCGGCAGCGCCTTGACGTCATCCTGCTCGTAATAACGGCGGGCGAGATCGACAATAAGATGACCGGCCTCGACGAAGAGGCGCTTGCGGTCGAGATGGGTGGCAAGCGTCGAGCCGTTGCCGGGCAGCGACAGGCCGAGGGCTTCTGTCAGGCAATTCATCGAATTGGCAGTGAACATGCCGGAGCAGGAACCACAGGTCGGACAGGCCGAGCGTTCTATGGTCTGGACGTCCTCGTCGCTGATCTTGTCATCGGCAGCGGCAACCATAGCATCGACGAGGTCGAGTGCATGCGTCTTGCCGTGCATCACGACCTTGCCGGCTTCCATCGGACCGCCCGAGACGAAGACGGTCGGGATATTGAGGCGTAGCGACGCCATCAGCATGCCGGGAGTGATCTTGTCGCAGTTGGAGATGCAGACCATGGCGTCGGCGCAATGGGCATTGACCATGTATTCGACGCTGTCGGCGATGAGCTCACGCGAGGGCAGCGAATAAAGCATGCCGTCATGGCCCATGGCGATACCGTCATCGACGGCGATCGTGTTGAACTCCTTGGCAACACCGCCGGCCGCCTCGATCTCGCGGGCAACGAGCTGGCCAAGGTCTTTCAGGTGCACATGGCCGGGCACGAACTGGGTGAAGGAATTCACCACAGCGATGATCGGCTTGCCGAAATCCGAATCCTTCATGCCCGTCGCGCGCCAAAGGCCGCGGGCGCCCGCCATGTTACGGCCATGGGTCGTGGTTCTGGAACGGTAAACTGGCATCAGTGTCTTCCTCAACGTGTCGGAATTATCAGGCGAAGCCGGGCGGCATGGAGCCTGCAGGCCGGGCAAACGCTGCTTTTTGAATTGTCCTAATCCAATCGACGGGGGCTGTCACTACCGGGAAGCCCAAATCCGGTACGCCGGGGAGAAGCGCCATGAGGCGCATCGATCATATACGGTTCGACGCGACGTTTTGTTACAGCCTATTCCATCACGACCGAACACAAAAAATTGGCTTCACGTCTGTAATATTCAAGGCTTAGACACTAATCCGAACATGCGGGCGGGTCATTTAAAGACTATATTGTAGAAATCCGCCCAGGAGATTTCGACATGCCAACCTATCGCCCAACGAAGATCGCCTCATCAGAGATCACGCCGCGCCAGATCTATCTGCGGCGTCGTGAATTCCTCGGCGCGGCAGCGCTTGGCGCCATGGGGCTCTACAGCGCCGGCAAGGCGAGTGCTGCGGCCCTCTCCGCCGTTGAGAGCAAGTACAAGGTCGACGAGAAGGCGACGCCGATCAAGGACGTCACGACCTACAATAATTTCTATGAATTCGGCCTCGACAAGGGCGATCCCGCCGCTCTTTCCGGCGATTTCAAGCCGCTGCCCTGGACGGTTAAGGTGGACGGCATGGTCAACAAGCCGGGCACCTTCGACCTCGAGGCGCTGATCAAGGAATTCCCGATCGAGGAGCGCACCTACCGGATGCGCTGCGTCGAGGCCTGGTCGATGGTCATCCCCTGGGACGGCTTTCCGCTGGCGTCGCTGCTCGACAAGGTGGAGCCGCTCGGTAGCGCCAAATACGTCGCCTTCGAAACTGTGGTGCGACCAGACGAGATGCCTGGGCAGAAGGGTTTCTTCCAGTCACTCGACTGGCCCTATGTCGAGGGTCTGCGCCTGGATGAGGCACGCCATCCGCTGACGCTGCTGGCCGTCGGGCTCTATGGCGAAACCCTGCCGAACCAGAACGGCGCGCCGATCCGCCTGGTCGTGCCGTGGAAATACGGCTTCAAGGGCATCAAGTCGATCGTCAGGATCACGCTCACCGACCAGCAGCCGAAGAATACATGGCAGGTCACCAATCCGCAGGAGTATGGCTTCTACGCCAATGTCAACCCTGAGGTCGACCACCCGCGCTGGAGCCAGGCCAGCGAACGGCGCATCGGCGAGAGCGGCTTCTTCGGCGCGAGCCGCCATCCCACCCTGCCCTTCAACGGCTATGCCGACGAAGTCGCAAGCCTTTATGCCGGCATGGACCTGAAGGCGAATTTCTGATGGCGGAACTGTCGCTCGCCCTCCCGAAGCGCTGGCAGCCCGCCTCCGTCTGGCTGCTTTATGTCGTCGGGCTCGTGCCTGCGGCGTGGACTTTCTATCTCGGCGCGACCGATCAGCTCGGCGCCGACCCTGTCAAGACTTTCGAGCTCTTCCTCGGCATCTGGACGATCCGTTTCCTGATCGCAACGCTTGCCGTTTCCCCTGCCCGCGACCTTTTCGGCTGGAACTATCTGCGTTACCGCCGCGCGCTTGGCCTGCTGACCTTCTATTACGCGCTGATGCATTTCACCGTCTACATGGTGCTCGACCAGGCGATGGATATTGCCGCCGTCATCAACGACGTGCTGAAGCGCCCCTTCATCATGTTCGGCATGGCCGGACTTGCGATGCTCATTCCGCTGGCGCTGACATCCAACAATTTCTCGATCCGCCGGCTCGGCAAGAACTGGATCTGGCTGCATCGCCTCGTCTACATCATCGCCGCGTGCGGGGCGCTGCACTTCGCGCTCTCGACCAAGATCCTCGACCTGGAGCAATACGTCTATGTCGGGCTGATCATCGCGCTCATCCTCTATCGCTCCTACCGGCCGATCGCACGCAACAAGCAGAAGGGCAAAGGGCGGACCCGCAATCGCGCAGTGGCGTCGGCCTCGTGAGACGGCAGGCTTACCGCAGTCCGGCGTGCCGGATCAAAGGCGCAGGCCGCGGCCATGCCGATTGCATAAGCCAGCAGGTTCCAAAGCGAAAAGATCCGGCCAAGCAGCAGGGCGCCTGCCCGTGGTCAGCCGAAACGCGTCGAGCCGTGACCTTGCGGCTATGAGCGCCACGAGCAGATAAACCCATCGCTCCCCAGAGTGCCACCACATGACGACGATGAAAGGCAGATCGGCCGCATAGCCAAACCTGCGGAGCGCCAGCCCGAGAACGATGACAAGAAACAGGGCGGCGAGACGAAGGAACTGCGGGGAGCGAGCCTGAATGATTTTGCGCAATGGAGCCGGTCCCGTCACCATATCAGAAACAAAAACAGCCGGGCTTTGTGAGCCCGGCTGTTTTGTTTCCGCCGGAGCGGAAGATTTAAGCGGCGACGGCCTGCTCTTCAGCAGCGACGCGGGCCTTGTCGGCAGCACCCTTGGCATAGGCATCGCGGTCAACGAATTCGATCACGGCCATGGCGGCATTGTCGCCCTGGCGGAAGCCGGCCTTCATGATGCGCAGGTAGCCGCCGTTGCGGGTGGCGTAGCGCGTTGCGATCGTGTCGAACAGCTTCGAAACGACGGCAGCATCGCGGATCTGCGAGATCGCCTGACGGCGAGCGTGCAGGTCGCCGCGCTTGCCGAGCGTTACGAGCTTCTCGACGATCGGGCGGATTTCCTTGGCCTTCGGCAGGGTCGTGACGATCTGCTCGTGGGTAATCAGCGAAGCCGCCATGTTGGCGAACATCGCCTTGCGGTGGCTTGCAGTTCTATTCAGCTTGCGGCCGGCTTTACCATGGCGCATTGCTATTCTCCTTTAATGCAGGTGCCCTTACGCTAAATGGGCCTGCCGTTTCCTGGCACATGCAGGCGATCGGCCTGCTGTTTGACGGGGAAAGGCAGCCGAAAGAGCCTGCCTTTTGTTATGTTCTTGCGATCGGCGTGCGAGCGGAAAACCGCTTTACACTTTTCCTCACGCCGCTCAGTACTGGTCTTCGTAACGCTTGGCGAGATCTTCGATGTTCTCGGGCGGCCATGCCGGCACTTCCATGCCGAGGTGCAGGCCCATGGAAGCGAGAACTTCCTTGATTTCGTTCAGCGACTTGCGACCAAAATTCGGCGTGCGGAGCATTTCTGCTTCGGTCTTCTGAATGAGGTCGCCGATGTAGACGATGTTGTCGTTCTTCAGGCAGTTTGCCGAACGGACCGACAGTTCGAGTTCGTCCACCTTCTTCAGGAGAGCCGGGTTGAAAGCGAGTTCGGTGACTGCTTCCTCTTCGGTTTCCTTCTGCGGCTCGTCGAAGTTGACGAAGACGCCAAGCTGATCCTGGAGGATGCGCGCCGCAAAAGCGACGGCGTCTTCGCCGGTGATCGAGCCATCGGTTTCGATGGTCATGTTCAGCTTGTCGTAGTCGAGAACCTGTCCTTCGCGGGTATTTTCAACCTTGTAGGACACCTTCTTGACCGGCGAATAGAGGCTGTCGACCGGGATGAGACCGATCGGAGCATCTTCCGCACGATTGCGTTCGGCCGGAACGTAACCCTTGCCGTTATTGACGGTGAACTCCATGCGGATCTCGGCGCCCTCGTCGAGCGTGCAGATGACATGCTCGGGGTTGAGGATTTCGATATCGCCGACCGTCTGAATGTCGCCAGCCGTGACAACACCCGGGCCCTGCTTACGCACGACCATGCGTTTTGCATCATCGCCATCCATCTTGATGGCGATTTCCTTGATGTTGAGCACGATGTCCGTGACGTCTTCGCGGACGCCCGGAATCGAGGAGAATTCATGCAGCACGCCATCGATCTGCACCGCCGTGACGGCAGCACCGCGCAGCGAGGAGAGCAGAACGCGGCGAAGCGCGTTGCCGAGGGTGAGGCCGAAGCCGCGCTCCAGCGGTTCGGCAACAAGCGTCGCCCTGGTGCGCGAGCTCGAGGAGAACTCCACCTTGTTCGGCTTGATCAGTTCCTGCCAGTTCTTCTGAATCATGAGTTTGCCTTCCGTTCGTTGCCACCATCCAATCGTGGCAACCGAGCTTGAAAACCACCGGGAGCGCACAGGCGCTCACCGGTGACGAGAGCGATGATCAGACGCGGCGCTTCTTGCGCGGACGGCAGCCATTGTGCGGGATCGGGGTCACGTCGCGGATGGACGTGATCATGAAACCTGCAGCCTGAAGCGCGCGCAGAGCCGATTCACGACCCGAACCCGGACCGCAGACTTCGACTTCCAGCGACTTCATGCCGTGCTCCTGGGCCTTCTTGGCGCAGTCTTCGGCAGCGATCTGGGCAGCGAACGGGGTCGACTTGCGCGAGCCCTTGAAGCCCTTGGCGCCAGCCGACGACCAAGCGATCGCATTGCCCTGCGCATCGGTGATGGTGATCATCGTGTTGTTGAAGGTCGAGTTGACGTGAGCGACACCCGACGAGATGTTCTTGCGCTCGCGACGGCGAACGCGGACGGCTTCCTTAGCCATGGTATTCCTTTCGTTGATCTCTTCACCGCCGTAATGCCAGCGGCTACACCGGAACGGCGCCTATATGGTCCCGCTCCAAACTCAAAAGAGGCCGGCGCAGACCGCCAGCCTCCCCACCCCGGTTTCCCGGAAATTACTTCTTCTTGCCAGCGATTGCCTTTGCCGGGCCCTTGCGGGTGCGGGCATTGGTATGCGTGCGCTGACCGCGGACCGGAAGGCCGCGGCGATGACGCAGGCCGCGGTAGCAGCCGAGGTCCATCAGGCGCTTGATGTTCATCGCGGTATCGCGACGAAGATCGCCTTCGACCTGATAGTCACGGTCGATGGCTTCGCGGATCTGAAGGACTTCTGCGTCCGTCAGCTGATGCACACGACGTTCGGCCGGGATACCGACCTTTGCGACGATTTCCTGTGCGAATTTCGGACCGATCCCGTGAATGTAGGTCAGCGCGATAACAACGCGCTTCGCAGTCGGGATGTTGACGCCAGCGATACGTGCCACGCCTGTTCTCCTTGCATTCCAGTTGCCATCCGGCAAGTGGGCTTCGTTATGCGGCTCTTGAGAACCGCCCGTTCAGATTTACGTCCGTAACATGTCAAAACGACCGCACCCGGACTTCCCTGGGAAATCCGCGCCGATCGCATGGAATGTCGCGAGTTGGCGCGGTGTTTAGCGGAATCACTGCTGAAAAGCAACCGTTCCGCCAAGTTTATTTTCAAAGCCTTAAAGCTTCGAAAGAATGCTTTCGACCTCAGCCGTCACCTGATCGATTTCTGCCATGCCGTCCACGGACTTGAGCTTGCCCTTGGCATGGTAATAGCCGATCAGCGGTGAGGTCTCCTTGTAGTAGACTTGCAGCCGAGCCGTCATGGTCTCCGGGGTGTCATCGGGCCGGCGCTTGAAGTGCGTGGAACCGCACTTGTCGCACACGCCCTCGGCAGCCGGAACCTTATCGGTATCGTGATAGACGCTGCCACACTGTGCACAGGAGTAGCGACCGGCGACACGTCGGATCAACTCGTCATCATCGACACGGAATTCAATGACAACGGAGAGGCCGAGACCCTTTGCCTTCAGCATCGCCTCGGTGGCGTCCGCCTGGACGAGCGTCCTGGGGAAGCCGTCGAGGATGAAGCCGTTGGCGCAATCGGGTTGATCGATACGCTCGGAAACGATGGCAATGACGATCTCATCCGAGACGAGCTTGCCGGCGTCCATGACCGCCTTCGCACGCTTGCCGACATCGGTGCCGGCGTTAACCGCTGCACGCAGCATGTCCCCCGTGGAAAGCTGCGGAATGCCGTGCTTTTCCACGATCCGCTGGGCCTGGGTTCCCTTACCCGCGCCCGGCGGCCCCAAAAGGATAAGTCTCATCGCCCCCTCTTTCCTCCACGCAACTTCGATTTCTTGATCAGGCCTTCGTATTGCTGCGCGATCAGGTGACCCTGGATCTGTGCAACCGTGTCAAGAGTTACGCTAACCACGATCAAAAGCGAAGTCCCACCAAGGGCTAACGGAATGCCGGTTTGCGACACCAATATCTCCGGAAGGATGCAGACGAAGACGAGATAGAGCGCGCCGATCACCGTGATTCGGGTCAGCACATAGTCGATATATTCGGCGGTGCGGTCGCCCGGACGGATGCCGGGAATGAAGCCGCCATGCTTCTTCAGATTATCAGCCGTATCCTTCGGATTGAAGACGATGGCCGTATAGAAGAAGGCGAAGAAGGCGATCAGCGCCGCATAGAGCACCATATAGAGTGGCTGGCCATGACCGAGGGCCGCGACGATCGATGTCGCCCAGGAGGGCATTGCCGTGGTGCTGGCAAAGCCCGCAATCGTTGCCGGCAGAAGCAGCAGCGACGATGCGAAGATTGCCGGAATGACACCTGATGTATTGAGTTTCAACGGCAGGTGGGACGTATCGCCCTGGAACATCCGGTTGCCGACCTGGCGCTTCGGATACTGGATCAGCAGCCGGCGCTGGGCGCGCTCGACGAAGACGATGATGGCGATGACAGCGATCGCGACGATGATCACGAGCAGGATCAGCGGGGTCGACAGCGCGCCGGTGCGGCCGAGTTCGAGCGTGCCGGCAAGAGCAGTGGGAAGGCCGGCGGCGATGCCGGCGAAGATGATCAGCGAGATGCCGTTGCCGATGCCGCGCGAGGTGATCTGCTCGCCGAGCCACATCAGGAACATCGTGCCGCCGAGCAGCGTCAGAACGGTGGAGACGCGGAAGAACCAGCCCGGGTCGACGACCAAGCCTTGGCCGCTTTCAAGGCCGGCGGCAATGCCATAGGCCTGCAGCGCACCGAGGATAACGGTACCGTAGCGGGTATACTGGTTGATGATCTTACGGCCCTGCTCGCCTTCCTTCTTGAGGTTTTCGAGCGCCGGCACGACCGAAGTCATCAGCTGCACGATGATCGAGGCAGAAATATAGGGCATGATGCCGAGCGCGAAGATCGCCATGCGCTCAACGGCGCCGCCCGAAAACATGTTGAAAAGGCCGAGAATGCCGCCTGCCTGGCCGCGGAAAGCCTGGGCATAGGCTTCAGGATTGAGGCCTGGAAGCGGAATATGCGTGCCGAGTCGGTAGACGAGGAGAGCTGCCAGTGTGAACCACAAGCGCTTCTTCAAATCCTCGGCTTTGGCGAAGGTCGAAAAATTGAGGTTGGATGCCAATTGTTCCGCTGCAGAAGCCATGCATTTCTCCGCGCTACCAATTCCGGCGTCTCTGGGGGACAGACCGGACCCGGAATCAGTATGAAATTATTCAAAACCGGGCTTAGGACGGATTGCAACGCAACCCCATGCCTCACCCTTGTTTTCGAGTCTTACCGGCATGACGCGGGCGCGCCAGCCAAGTTTTTGTGAGGCCCACATATGGGAGCAAAATCGCCCGGTGTGAAGCACCCCGGGCGATATATCATCAGATTATTATTCGGCTGCAGCCGGAGCCGAAAGCAGCGTCACGGTGCCGCCGGCCTTTTCGATCTTCTCGACGGCAGGCTTGGAGGCGCCTGCAACGACGATGGTGATCTTGGCCTTGATCTCGCCGTCGGCGAGAACGCGAACGCCGTCCTTGACGCGGCGGATGACACCAGCAGCCTTGAGGGCAGCTGCGTCAACGGTCGTCTTGGCATCGAGCTTGCCGGCGTCGATCGCCGTCTGGATACGGGCCAGCGACACGACAACAAAATCGGAAGCGAAAATGTTGTTGAAGCCGCGCTTCGGCAGGCGACGATAAATCGGCATCTGGCCGCCTTCGAAGCCATTGATGGCGACGCCGGAACGGGACTTCTGACCCTTCACGCCGCGACCACCAGTCTTGCCCGAGCCCGAGCCGATACCGCGGCCGAGGCGCTTGCGGCTGTGGGTCGAGCCTTCATTGTCTTTAATTTCATTGAGTTTCATGAGCGTTTCCTCCGTCTCACTTCTCGTCGACGACGCGAACGAGATGCTGGACAGCACGGATCATGCCGCGAACGGAAGGGGTATCCTCCAGCGTGCGGCGACGGTGCATCTTGTTCAGTCCGAGACCGATCAGCGTGCGCTGCTGGACATCCGGACGGCGAATCGGGCTGCCGATCTGTTCGATCGTGACAGTCTTCGCTTCAGCCTTCTTAGTAGCCTTGGCCATCTGTCAAACTCCTCTTATTCTTCAGAGGCGTTGCCGGAGGCGCTACGACGAGCCTGCAGCGTTGCATACTTGATGCCGCGCTGAGCTGCGATGTCCTTCGGGTGAACCTGGTGCTTCAGAGCGTCGAAGGTGGCGCGAACCATGTTGTAGGGGTTCGACGAACCGGTCGACTTGGCGACGACGTCGTGCATGCCGAGCGTCTCGAATACGGCGCGCATCGGGCCGCCGGCGATGATGCCGGTACCGACCTTGGCCGAGCGCAGCAGAACCTTGCCAGCGCCGTGGCGGCCATGAACGTCGTGATGCAGCGTACGGCCGTCACGCAGCGGTACGAAGATCAGTTCGCGCTTGGCGGCTTCGGTTGCCTTGCGGATGGCTTCCGGCACTTCACGTGCCTTGCCATGGCCGAAGCCGACGCGGCCCTTCTGGTCGCCGACGACGACGAGGGCTGCGAAACCGAAACGACGGCCGCCCTTGACGACCTTGGCGACGCGGTTGATCGCGACAAGCTTGTCGACGAATTCGCTATCGCGCTCTTCACGGCTCTGGCGGTCGTCCCGCTGCGGCCTTCTTTCCTGTGCCATTGTCCTCTTCCTTTTTCTTTTCCGGGTGCAATCGGCAAACAAATGTGGACCGCATCAGCCTCCCCTTTCGGAGAGTGCCTGCGGTCCGGCGAAAATCCGGCCGGCGCTTGAGGCGTCCGGCCGGAAACTGATCAGAAGGTGAGACCGCCTTCGCGGGCCGCTTCGGCGAGAGCCTTGATGCGGCCGTGATAGATGAAGGCGCCACGGTCGAACACGACTTCCGTAACACCGGCCTTCGAGGCGCGCTCTGCGAGGAGCTTGCCCACCACGGTAGCGGCGGCGGTATCGGCACCGGTCTTCAGAGAACCGCGCAGATCCTTATCGAGGGTGGAGGCAGACGCAAGCGTCTTGCCGGCCACATCATCGATGACCTGGGCGTAGATGTTCTTCGAGGAGCGATGAACCGACAGGCGCGGACGGCCATTGGCCACCGACTTGAGATGACGGCGCACGCGGTTGGCACGACGTGCAAGTGCTTCTTTCCTGCTAGCCATTTCGCGTGATCCTTACTTCTTCTTGCCTTCTTTGCGGACGATCCGCTCGTCAGCGTACTTGACGCCCTTGCCCTTGTAGGGCTCGGGACCGCGATATTCGCGGATTTCGGCGGCAACCTGACCGACCTGCTGCTTGTTGATGCCGCTGACGACGATTTCCGTCGGCTTCGGAACAACGATCGAGATACCGACCGGCGGCTCGTAGATCACGTCATGGCTGAAACCGAGGGCCAGCTGCAGGTTCTTGCCCTGCATGGCGGCGCGGTAACCGACGCCGTTGATTTCAAGCTTGCGCTCGAAACCGTCCTTGACGCCCTTGAAGATGCCTTCGATCATCGTGCGGGACATGCCCCACTTTGCGCGCGCATCCTTGGTCTGGTTCACCGGCGTCACGACGACGGCGTTATTTTCAAGCTTGAGGCTGATTTCGTCGTTAGCAACGAAAAACAGCTCGCCCTTCGGGCCCTTTGCAGTCACCTTCTGGCCATCGACCGTAGCCGTGATCCCAGCAGGCACCTGAACGGGCTTCTTACCGATACGAGACATGTTTCAATCCTGTCTGTTCGCTATGGAGATCCCTGCCCGATCTTAGAAGACCGAGCAAAGAACCTCGCCACCAACGTTCTGTTCGCGAGCCTGGTGATCGGCCATCACACCCTTCGGAGTCGAAAGGATGGTAATGCCGAGACCGTTCGCGACCTGCGGAATGGACTTGACCGAGACATAAACCCGGCGGCCCGGCTTGGACACACGGCCGATCTCACGGATCACCGATGCGCCTTCATAATATTTCAGCTCGATGCTGAGTTCCGACTTGCCATTGCCGAAATCGACAACGGAGTAGCCACGGATGTAGCCTTCGGATTGCAGAACATCGAGAACACGTGCACGGAGCTTCGAAGCAGGCGTCGAAACCGACGACTTGCGGCGGGAAGCGCCGTTACGGATGCGAGTGAGCATATCGCCCAACGGATCAGTCATTGTCATGTAACCTGCTCCTTACCAGCTCGACTTGACGATACCCGGCACCTTGCCGAGATTGCCGAGTTCACGCAGCGCAATACGCGACATGCGCAGTTTGCGGTAATATGCGCGCGGACGCCCCGAAACTTCGCAACGGTTGCGAATACGGGTCTTCGATCCATCACGCGGCAGGGATGCCAGCTTGATCGAGGCCTTAAACCGCTCTTCGATCGGAAGAGCCTGGTTCATGATGATCGCCTTCAACCCAGCCCGCTTGGCGGCCTGGTTAGCGACCGTAGTACGGCGGCGCTTGTTCTTTTCAACTGCGCTTGTCTTCGCCATGTCAGGTTCCTTTTCTACGCTCGTCGTTACGGTTATTGACGGAACGGGAAGCTGAACTCTTTCAGAAGAGCCCGTGCTTCGTCGTCGGTCGTCGCCGTCGTGCAAACGATGATGTCCATGCCCCACATCTGATCAACCTTGTCGTAGTTGATCTCAGGGAACACAATGTGCTCCTTGATGCCCATGGCGAAGTTGCCACGGCCGTCAAAGCTTTTCGGGTTCAGGCCGCGGAAGTCGCGAACGCGCGGGAGCGCGATGTTCACGAGACGGTCCATGAACTCGTACATGCGGGCGCCGCGCAGGGTGACCTTCGCGCCGATCGGCATCTGTTCGCGGACCTTGAAGCCTGCGATAGAGTTACGTGCGCGGGTGATGACCGGCTTCTGGCCGGCAATCGCTGCGAGGTCGGCGGCAGCTACCGTCGGCTTCTTCGAGTCAGCGGTCGCTTCGCCGATACCCATGTTGATCACGATCTTGTCGAGCTTCGGAATCATCATCTCGTTGGCGTAGGAGAACTGCTCCTGCATCGCCTTGCGGATGCGCTCGACATATTCCTTCTTGAGCCGCGGCTCATATTTTGCCTCAGCCATCGATCACTTCTCCAGAACGCTTGGCCACACGGACCTTCTTGCCGTCAACAACCTTGAAACCGACGCGGGTCGGCTTGCCGTCCTTGTCGATGATTGCAACGTTGGACAAGTGAACCGGGGCTTCCTTATTGATGATGCCGGCTTCCTGGGTCTGCGTCTGGCGCTGGTGGCGCTTGACGACGTTGACGCCACGAACAACGGCACGATCTTCCTTCGGCATGACCTGGACAACTTCGCCGGTACGGCCCTTGTCCTTGCCAGCGAGCATGACGACCTTGTCGCCCTTACGAATCTTCTGCATCGCTTCGCTCCTTACAGTACTTCGGGAGCCAGCGAGATGATCTTCATGTGGTTCTTGGCGCGAAGTTCGCGCGGAACCGGTCCGAAGATACGGGTGCCGATCGGCTCTTTCTTGTTGTCGATGAGGACTGCTGCGTTGGTGTCGAAGCGGATGACGGAGCCATCCGCACGACGGATGTCCTTGGCGGTGCGAACGACAACCGCCTTCATCACGTCACCCTTCTTCACACGGCCGCGCGGGATCGCTTCCTTGATCGAAACGACGATGACGTCGCCGATCGAGGCATACTTGCGCTTCGAGCCGCCCAGCACCTTGATGCACATGACACGACGTGCGCCGGAATTATCCGCGACGTCGAGGTTTGTTTGCATCTGAATCATATCAGGTCGCCTTCTTGGTTTACCGGAATGGTTGGGCTAGCCCCCTACTCCGGCTTATGAAAATTTTCGCCGGCCGAGCCGCCATGACGGCAGCACAGACGCGGCAATAGCTGAATAGCGCGGGATCGATCGTGCCAGGGTGGTTTCCCGAACGGGACCTTCCGTGCGCTCAAAGCAAAAGAACGCCCGGCATTCGAGCGTTCTGACGCTGCTTCATACAGATATTTCGGCGAGACGCAAGGCCTCGCGCAAAATTCTGTTACTTGCCCTGGGCGGAAATCACCGTCCAGCGCTTGTCCTTGGAGATCGGCGCGCATTCCTCGATGGATACGGTATCGCCAATCTTGTACTGATTGTTCTCGTCGTGGGCCTTGTACTTCTTGGAACGACGAACGGTCTTCTGGAGCAGCGGGTGAGCGAAACGACGCTCGACACGAACCACTACCGTCTTCTCGTTCTTGTCGCCAACGACGACGCCCTGCAGGATGCGCTTCGGCATATTTTTCTTCCTTTAGGCCTTAACTTCTGCCGCCTTCTGGCGGGCAATGGTTTTCACGCGGGCGATGTCCTTGCGGACTTCGTTGATGCGCGAGGACTTTTCGAGCTGGCCGGTCGCCTTCTGGAAGCGCAGGTTGAACTGCTCCTTCTTCAGCTTGGCAAGCTCGTCCTTGAGTTGGTCGGCGGTGAACCCGCGAACGTCTGAGGCTTTCATGAGCTCAATCCCTTACTCTGCAATGCGCTGAACGAAGCGCGTCTTGACCGAGAGCTTGGCAGAGCCGAGGCGAAGCGCCTCACGGGCGATTTCTTCGCTGACACCGTCGATCTCGAACATCATACGGCCAGGCTTGACCTTGCATGCCCAATATTCAACGGAGCCCTTACCCTTACCCATACGGACTTCGGTCGGCTTTGCGGTTACCGGAACGTCCGGGAACACGCGGATCCATACACGGCCGGCGCGCTTCATATAACGCGTGATCGCGCGGCGGGCCGCTTCGATCTCGCGCGCGTTGACGCGGTTGGGTTCCTGTGCCTTCAGGCCGAATTCGCCGAATGCCAGGTCAGAACCGCCCTTGGCGACGCCCTTGATGCGGCCCTTGAACTGCTTGCGGTACTTGGTACGCTTTGGCTGCAACATTTTCTTATTCTCCGAACTTCTCTGCCACGCGCGCTATCAAGCGTTGTCGCGGCGACGGTCTCTGTCGCGGTCACGATCACGGCTTGCCGGACCCTGGGCGTCACCTTCCATCGCGCGGCGCTCGGAAGCCATCGGATCATGCTCAAGGATTTCGCCCTTGAAGATCCAGACCTTGATGCCGCAGATGCCGAACGCGGTTTCTGCTTCAGCCGTCCCGTAGTCGATGTCGGCGCGCAGCGTGTGCAACGGCACACGACCTTCGCGGTACCATTCCGTACGGGCGATTTCAGCGCCGCCGAGACGGCCAGCGCAGGTGATCTTGATGCCTTCGGCGCCAAGACGCATCGCGGACTGAACGGCGCGCTTCATGGCGCGACGGAAAGCCACACGACGCTCGAGCTGCTGGGCGATCGACTGAGCGACCAGCGTCGCATCGACTTCGGGCTTGCGCACTTCGACGATGTTGAGGTGCGTTTCCGAATTGGTCATCTCCGACAGCTTCTTGCGGAGCTTGTCGATGTCAGCGCCCTTGCGGCCGATGATCAAGCCCGGACGTGCCGAGTGGATCGTGACGCGGCACTTCTTGTGCGGACGCTCGATGACCACCTTGGAGATCCCGGCCTGCTTCAGTTCGCTCATGACGAACTTGCGCATCTTCAGGTCTTCGTGCAGCAGCTGGCCGTACTCGGCATTGTCCGCAAACCAGCGGCTATCCCATGTACGGTTGATTCCGAGACGGAAACCGATTGGATTGATTTTCTGACCCATTATGCGGCCTCCTCTGCTGCCTGCACTTCACGAACGACAATCGTCAGGTGCGCGAAGGGCTTTTCGATGCGCGACGCGCGACCGCGGCCACGAGCGTGGAAACGCTTCATGACGATCGACTTGCCGACATAGGCCTCGGCGACAACCAGCGAGTCGACGTCGAGATCATGGTTGTTCTCGGCGTTGGCGATCGCAGATTCGAGCGTCTTCTTGACGGCGCCTGCGATGCGCTTGCGGGAGAACTCCAGCTCAGCGAGTGCGCGCTCGACCTTCTTGCCACGGATAGCCGCAGCAACCAGGTTGAGCTTCTGGGGGCTGACGCGGAGCGTGCGGGCGACTGCTTGCGCCTCGTTGTCCTTCAGCCGGCGTTCGGCTTTTGCCTTGCCCATTGTTACTTCCTCTTCGCCTTCTTGTCCGCGCCGTGACCGTAGTAGGTGCGGGTCGGAGAGAATTCACCGAATTTGTGGCCGACCATGTCTTCATTGACGCTGACCGGGATATGCTTGCTACCGTTGTAGACGCCGAAGGTGAGACCGACGAACTGCGGCAGGATCGTGGAGCGACGGCTCCAGATCTTGATCACTTCACTACGACCGCCTTCACGAACCTTCTCAGCCTTCTTGAGAAGATAGCCGTCAACGAACGGACCTTTCCATACTGAACGAGCCATTGGAGACTTCCTCTCTTACTTCTTACGCTGATGACGCGAGCGCATGATCATCTTGTCGGTCGACTTGTTCGACCGGGTGCGCTTGCCCTTGGTCGGCTTGCCCCACGGTGTCACCGGATGGCGACCACCGGAGGTGCGGCCTTCACCACCGCCGTGCGGATGGTCGACCGGGTTCATGACGACACCGCGGTTATGCGGACGCTTGCCGCGCCAAACGGTACGACCGGCCTTGCCGTCGTTGATGTTGGCGTGATCAGGGTTGGAGACCGCGCCGATCGAAGCAAGGCAGGAGCCATGAACGAGACGCTGTTCACCGGAGTTCAGGCGAAGGATCGCCATGCCCTGGTCGCGGCCGACGAGCTGTGCGTAGCCACCGGCGGAGCGAGCGATCTGACCACCCTTGCCCGGCTTCATTTCCACGTTGTGGATGATGGAGCCGACCGGGATGAACTGCAGCGGCATGGTGTTGCCGGGCTTGACGTCGACAGCCTTCTCGGAAGCGATGACCTTGTCACCGGCAGCGAGGCGCTGAGGAGCGAGGATATAAGCCTTCTCGCCGTCAGCATAGTTCACCAGCGCGATGAAAGCCGTGCGGTTCGGATCGTATTCGATACGCTCGACCGTGCCTTCGACGTCGAACTTGCGACGCTTGAAGTCGATCAGACGATAGGTGCGCTTGTGACCGCCGCCGATGAAGCGGGCGGTGATGCGGCCGAGGTTGTTACGACCGCCGCTCTTGGTCAGACCTTCCGTCAGCGCCTTGACCGGCTTGCCCTTGTAGAGGGCCGAGCGGTCGACGATGACCAGCTGGCGCTGGCTCGGGGTGATCGGATTGAAAGTTTTCAATGCCATTTTCTTATACCTCAGAGACCGGTGGAGACGTCGATCGTCTGGCCTTCAGCCAGCGTCACAACAGCCTTCTTCACGTCCTTCTGCTTGCCGACGAAACCGCGGAACCGCTTGGTCTTGCCTTTACGCAGCAGAGTGTTGACAGCCGTGACCTTGACGCCGAACAGCGCCTCGACCGCAGCCTTGATTTCCGGCTTCGTCGCCTGCTTGGCGACATTGAAAACAACCTGGTTGTTTTCGGATACCAGCGTGGACTTTTCGGTGATCGCCGGAGAGACGATCACATCGTAGTGGCGAAGATCGGTCACTTGAATCGCTCCTCTAGCGCTTCAACCGCAGCCTTGGAAAGCACGAGCTTGCCGCGGCGCACGATGTCGTAAACGTTGATGCCCTGGATCGGCAGAACATCGATGTTCGGGATGTTCTGAGCTGCGAGCTTGAAGTTGCCGTCAAGCTCTGCGCCGCCGATGAAGAGGGCGTTGGTCAGGCCGAGCGTCTCGAAAACGGACGCGAGAGCCTTGGTCTTGGCTTCGGTGGCAACCAGGTTGTCGATGACGATGACGTCATCGGCCTTGATCTTGGCCGAAAGGGCGTGGCGAAGGCCGAGTGCACGAACCTTCTTCGGAAGATCGTGCTCGTGGCTGCGGACAACCGGGCCGTGAGCCTTGCCGCCGCCGCGGAACTGCGGAGCGCGAGCCGAATGGTGGCGGGCGCGGCCCGTACCCTTCTGCTTGTACATCTTGGCGCCGGTGCGCGAAACTTCCGCGCGGCCCTTAGCCTTGTGCGTGCCCTGCTGCTTCTTGGCAAGCTGCCAGCGGATGACGCGGGCGAGAATGTCTTCGCGGGGCTCGAGGCCGAAAATCGCGTCCGAAAGGGAAACCTTCCCGGCGTCTTTTCCCTCGAGGGTCTTGACGTTGAATTCCATTGATCTGGCTCCCTTACTTCGCGGCCGACTTGACGGCGTCGCGCACGATGATCCAAGCACCCTTGGAACCAGGAACAGCACCCTTGATCAGGATCAGACCGCGATCTTCGTCGGTCGAAACTACTTCCAGGTTCTGCGTCGTGACGCGCGTCTGGCCCATGTGACCAGCCATCTTCTTGTTCTTGAAAACCTTGCCCGGATCCTGGCGCGAGCCGGTCGAACCGTGCGAGCGGTGAGACACCGACACACCGTGCGTGGCACGCAGACCGCCGAAACCGTGGCGCTTCATGGCGCCGGCAAAACCCTTACCGATCGTCGTGCCCGTCACGTCGACGAGCTGACCGGCTGCAAAGTGACCCGCCTTGATCTCAGTGCCGACCTCGAGCAGTTGATCTTCCGACACGCGGAATTCCGTCAGCTTGGCCTTCGGCTCGACGTTGGCAATGGCAAAGTTGCCGCGCATCGCCTTCGACGTGTTCTTCACCTTCGCCTGGCCGGCACCGAGCTGAACTGCGGTATAGCCATTCTTTTCGACAGTGCGCGTGGCTACGACTTGGCAGCCTTCCATACGCAGTACCGTTACCGGGACATGCTCGCCGGCGTCGTTATAGACGCGGGTCATTCCCACCTTCTGTGCAATCACACCTGAACGCATCGGTTCAATCCTTCTCACTCAGCCCGAAGACCCGAGGTCTCAGAGCTTGATCTCAACATCGACACCGGCGGCGAGATCGAGCTTCATCAGCGCGTCTACCGTCTGCGGGGTCGGGTCAACGATATCGAGAAGGCGCTTATGCGTGCGCATCTCGAACTGTTCGCGGCTCTTCTTGTCGATGTGCGGGGACCGGTTGACCGTAAACTTCTCGATGCGGGTCGGAAGCGGAACGGGGCCCCGGACGCTTGCACCGGTGCGCTTAGCCGTCGATACGATCTCGCGCGTGGAGGCATCGAGAATCCGGTGATCGAACGCCTTCAGGCGGATGCGGATATTCTGGCCGTTCATTCGACTTTATCCTTGTGTCTGTTATCCGCGTGTCACCACTTAGGGACACGACTTACCTTCAGTTACGTTAGCGGGCCACCGGTTTCAAAGATCGAGAGGGACACCGAGATCGGCGTCCCTATCCTTTCCTTGGGCCAGGTGGCCCAGCCGCTAATTACTCGACGATCGACGCGACGATACCGGCACCGACGGTGCGGCCGCCCTCGCGGATCGCGAAGCGCAGCTTTTCTTCCATCGCGATCGGAACGATCAGCTCGACCGATACCGTGACGTTGTCGCCCGGCATCACCATCTCCGTGCCTTCCGGCAGCGTCACAATGCCCGTCACGTCGGTCGTGCGGAAGTAGAACTGCGGACGGTAGTTGGTGAAGAACGGCGTATGACGGCCACCCTCTTCCTTCGTCAGGATGTAGGCTTCTGCCATGAACTTCTTGTGCGGCTTGACCGAACCCGGCTTGCACAGAATCTGGCCACGCTCAACGCCATCACGGGTGACGCCGCGGATCAGCGCGCCGATGTTGTCGCCAGCCTGGCCCTGATCGAGCAGCTTGCGGAACATTTCAACGCCGGTCACCGTCGTCTTCGTCGTCGGGCGGATGCCGACGATCTCGACTTCTTCGCCAACCTTGACGATGCCACGCTCGACGCGGCCGGTCACAACCGTGCCGCGGCCAGAGATCGAGAACACGTCTTCGATCGGCAGCAGGAACGGCAGGTTGATCGGACGCTCAGGCGTCGGAATGTAGGCGTCGACAGCGGCCATCAGTTCGCGGATCGAATCCTCGCCGATCTTCTTGTCCGAATCTTCGAGAGCAGCCAGCGCCGAACCCTTGACGATCGGGATATCGTCGCCCGGGAAGTCGTAGGACGACAGCAGTTCGCGCACTTCGAGCTCGACCAGCTCGAGAAGCTCGGCGTCGTCAACCTGGTCAACCTTGTTCAGGAACACCACGATCGCCGGAACGCCGACCTGGCGGGCGAGCAGAATGTGTTCGCGCGTCTGCGGCATCGGGCCGTCGGCAGCCGAGCACACCAGGATCGCGCCGTCCATCTGGGCAGCACCGGTGATCATGTTCTTGACGTAGTCGGCGTGGCCGGGGCAGTCGACGTGGGCGTAGTGGCGGGCCGGCGTCTCGTATTCAACGTGGGCCGTCGAAATCGTGATGCCACGCGCCTTTTCTTCCGGAGCCGCGTCGATCTGATCGTACGCCTTGTACTCACCGAAGTACTTCGTGATCGCTGCCGTCAGAGACGTCTTACCGTGGTCAACGTGGCCAATCGTGCCAATGTTGACGTGCGGCTTGTTGCGCTCAAACTTACTCTTTCCCATTTTCGGGTCTCCGTTTTGCTAGTCCCCGAAGGGATCTAATTCTTGTTATCGGTCAATTGGTATTCCGGTCACTTCTGACCGGAATACTTTGCCTGGATTTCAGTTGCGACGTTCGACGGGACCGGCGAATAGTGATCGAAGGTCATCGTGTACTGGGCGCGACCCTGGGACATGGAGCGCAGGTTGTCGACGTACTTGAACATGTTCGCGAGCGGGACGTTCGCGTTGATGACGACGGCGATACCGCGGCTTTCCTGGCCCTGGATCTGACCGCGACGGGAGTTCAGGTCGCCGATAACGTCGCCGACGTAATCTTCCGGGGTGACGACTTCGACCTTCATCATCGGCTCGAGCAGCTGAGCGCCGGCCTTCTTGGCTGCTTCACGGAAGCAGGCACGCGATGCGATTTCGAAGGCGAGAACCGAGGAGTCGACGTCGTGGAAGGCGCCATCGATGAGGGTTGCCTTGACGCCGAGCATCGGGAAGCCTGCGAGCGGACCCGAAGACAGAACGCTTTCGATGCCCTTCTGGACGCCGGGGATGTATTCCTTCGGAACGGAACCGCCGACGATCTTCGATTCGAACTTAAATTCGTCGCCTTCCGGGTTCGGTTCGAAGACGATCTTGACGCGCGCGAACTGGCCGGTACCACCGGACTGCTTCTTGTGCGTGTAGTCTTCTTCATGCGTCCGGGTGATGGTTTCACGGTAGGCAACCTGCGGCGCGCCGACGGTTGCTTCGACCTTGAACTCACGACGCATGCGGTCGACGATGATGTCGAGATGCAGTTCGCCCATGCCGGCGATGATGGTCTGGCCTGATTCCTGATCGGTCTTGACGCGGAAGGACGGATCTTCAGCAGCCAGGCGATTGAGCGCGAGGCCCATCTTTTCCTGGTCGCCCTTGGTCTTCGGCTCGATGGCGATCTGGATGACCGGCTCCGGGAATTCCATGCGCTCGAGGATAACCGGCTTCAGCGGATCGCAGAGCGTGTCGCCCGTCGTGGTTTCCTTGAGGCCGGCGAGAGCCACAATGTCGCCTGCGAAGGCTTCTTCGATGTCTTCACGCGAGTTGGAGTGCATCTGCAGCATACGGCCGACGCGCTCGCGCTTGTCCTTGACCGTGTTGATGACCGACGCGCCCTTTTCGAGCTTGCCGGAGTAGATGCGGGCGAAGGTCAGCGAACCGACGAAGGGGTCGTTCATGATCTTGAAGGCGAGCATGGAAAGCGGCTCGCTGTCGTCGGCATGACGCTCGATTTCGGCTTCCGTCTTGAAGTCGATGCCCTTGATCGCCGGGATGTCCATCGGCGACGGCAGGTAGTCGACGACGGCGTCGAGCAGCGGCTGCACGCCCTTGTTCTTGAAGGCAGTGCCGCAGAACATCGGGTGGAACTTGACGTCGATCGTGCCGCGGCGAACCAGCGCACGGATCTGATCGTTGTCGGGCAGAATACCTTCGAGGTAAGCTTCGGTGGCGGCTTCGTCGATGTCGACGACCGTCTCGATCAGCTTTTCGCGATATTCTTCAGCCTTGGCCTTCATGTCCTCGGGGATCTCGACGACATCCCACTGGGCGCCGAGCGACTCGTCGCGCCAGATGAGTGCGTTCATCTCGACCAGGTCGATGACGCCCTTGAATTCGGTCTCCGCACCGATCGGCAGCTGCATGACGACAGCCGTCGCACCGAGACGGGTCTTGATCATCTCGACGGAGCGGTAGAAGTCCGCACCGGTCTTGTCCATCTTGTTGCAGAAGATCATCCGCGGAACATTGTACTTCTCGGCCTGACGCCAGACGGTTTCCGTCTGCGGCTCAACACCGGCGTTGGCGTCGAGCAGCGCGATGGCGCCGTCGAGAACGCGCAGCGAACGCTCGACTTCAATGGTGAAGTCGACGTGGCCGGGAGTGTCGATGATGTTGAAGCGGCGCATTTTGCCGTCACGGCCCTTCCAATAGGTCGTGGTGGCAGCAGAGGTGATCGTGATTCCACGCTCCTGCTCCTGCTCCATCCAGTCCATCGTGGCTGCGCCGTCGTGAACTTCGCCGATCTTGTGCGACTTGCCGGTGTAATAAAGAATACGCTCGGTGGTCGTGGTCTTGCCGGCGTCGATATGCGCCATGATACCGAAATTGCGGTAGTCTTCGATCTTATATTCGCGAGCCATTGTGGACTGCCTTTCGATACCGTTCGGAATTACCAGCGATAGTGCGAGAACGCGCGGTTGGCGTCAGCCATCTTGTGCGTGTCTTCGCGCTTCTTGACGGCGGAGCCGCGGTTGTTGGACGCATCGAGCAGTTCGCCGGAAAGGCGGTCAACCATAGTCGTTTCATTGCGCTTGCGGGCAGCAGCGATCAGCCAGCGAATAGCAAGAGCCTGGCGGCGCTCCGGACGAACATCGACGGGGACCTGATAGGTCGCACCACCGACACGACGCGAGCGAACTTCAACGTGCGGGGCAATGTTCTCAAGCGCAGAATGGAAAACCGTGAGCGGCTCCTGCTTGGCCTTGCCCTGGACAACGTCAAACGCACCGTAGACGATGTTTTCAGCAACGGACTTCTTGCCGTCGAGCATGATGGCATTCATGAACTTGGTGACGACGAGATCGCCGAACTTCGGGTCCGGATTGATCTCGCGCTTTTCTGCTTTATGACGTCTGGACATATTTTGTCTCTTCAACCGTTAAGGCGCTTCATGACGCGGAGGACCTCGCGCAGCGCCGGATTATTCAAAAACCGAATTACTTCGGACGCTTCGCGCCGTACTTGGAGCGGCGCTGCTTGCGGTTCTTGACACCCTGAGTATCGAGAACGCCGCGGATGATGTGATAACGGACACCCGGAAGGTCCTTGACGCGGCCGCCACGGATCATGACGACGGAGTGTTCCTGAAGGTTGTGACCTTCGCCGGGGATGTAACCAATGACTTCGAAGCCGTTGGTCAGGCGGATCTTTGCGACCTTACGCAGAGCCGAGTTCGGCTTCTTCGGCGTCGTCGTGTAGACGCGCGTGCAAACGCCGCGCTTCTGCGGGTTCTCCTGGAGTGCGGGAACCTTGTTACGCTTTACGTTCGCCTGGCGAGGCTTGCGGATCAGCTGGTTTACGGTAGGCATTCAACCATCCCTTACGTTTTATCTCAGTACCCTTGCGGGCTTGAACTCGCGCCGTCTCCGGCAGTGACGCATGCTTTCCGTCAATGCGCAAAATATGGCCCGATCCGCTTCCGCAGATGGACCACAAGGAGCAGAGGACGCATAGAATATGCGTCGTGCGTGCAGCATCATGACTTCAACGTGCGTTTAGAACCTTGTTTGAGGTGAACTTCAGGGCGAGTCGCCCCGAACAGCCAAGCCTCACATGGGATCTGATGGCCGGGGTACTACTGGTTTCCACCCGTCTCGTCAAGGCCGGTTAAGAAATAAACTCGCCGTATCGCCTTGATATGCCGGCCCAACGCCCTGTTTCATCCTTCTAGACGAATTGACGGGCGTGCACCAAGATAAAAACTTGGGCATTGCAGCAAAAGCAGTTAAGGAATCAGCAATTGCGGCGTTCGGCCCTCACAGCAGGATTCGAGCGACCGAATCGTCAAAGAGCCGAAGGACAGGCGATGATCACGACACCTGATAACGACAATAATTTCGACGGCCCGATGATCTTCATCATCATCGGCAAGGGCTACGAGTCCGACGCCAGCGAAGGCATCGACCTGCACATCATGCTGAAGGCGCCTGACGACGACACTGCTGTACGCGAGGCCTTGAACGCCCTTGCCGAGGAAGGCTTCATCGAGGCAGATCTCGACCAGATCGGCATGCTGACCGAGGTTCCGGCCGAAGAGCCGCACGCATCTGCCTACCAGGGCGCCGTCGAAGGCGAAGTCGCGATCATCCGGTTCAACTGAAGGGAGCCGCCGCTCACGCTGCCGGTCGCCACAGGCAGCATAAGCGGAAAGCAGCGGCCTCCCTCCCCGCCCTCCCAATCAGAGCAGACTAAAAACGAAAAACCGCCCGGATCGCTCCGGGCGGTTTTTCAATTCATCGACTTCAGCCGCGGATTATTCCGCAGCCGGAGCCTTTTCGGCCATGTCCTGCAGCATCGGCGTGGCGACGGCAGCACCCGTGCCCTTGCGGCGCTCTTCGAGGATCATCTCGTCGCGCGACGTGGCGATGCGGCGGATCTGGGTCATGGTGCCGCCGGTACCGGCCGGGATAAGGCGGCCGACGATGACATTTTCCTTCAGACCCTGCAGGCCGTCGGTCTTGCCAGCGATCGCAGCTTCCGTCAGCACCTTGGTCGTTTCCTGGAAGGACGCGGCCGAGATGAAGGACGGGGTCTGCAGCGACGCCTTGGTGATTCCAAGAAGAACCGGATCGCCATAGGCTGGCTTCTTGCCCTGCTCGATCAGGTGATCGTTGACGTCTTCGAGCTCGATCCGGTCGACATTGTCGCCGACGATATAGGTCGAGTCGCCTGCATCGGTGATTTCCACCTTCTGCAGCATCTGACGGACAATCACCTCGATGTGCTTGTCGTTGATGACGACGCCCTGCAGGCGGTAGACTTCCTGGATCTCGTTGACGAGGTAGGAGGCCAGAGCCTCCACGCCCTTGATCGCCAGGATGTCGTGCGGAGCCGGGTTACCGTCGAGGATGTAGTCACCCTTTTCGATATAGTCGCCTTCCTGAAGGTGGAAGGGCTTGCCCTTCGGGATCAGGTATTCGACAGGTTCGACACCGTCTTCCGCCGGCTCGATGATGACGCGACGCTTGTTCTTGTAGTCGCGGCCGAGGCGGATCGTACCATCGATCTCTGCGATGATGGCGTGGTCCTTCGGACGACGGGCTTCGAACAGCTCGGCAACACGCGGCAGACCGCCGGTGATGTCCTTGGTCTTGGCGCTTTCGAGCGGCGAACGGGCGAGAACGTCACCCTGGGAGACCTTCGTGCCCGGCTCGACCGATAGGATCGCATCGACCGAGAGGAAGAAGCGGGCGTCACCACCACGAGACAGCTTCGCGATATTGCCGCTGGCATCCTTGATGACGATCGCCGGCTTGAGGTCCGAGCCGCGCGGGGTCGAACGCCAGTCGATGACCTGACGCTTGGTGATGCCGGTCGATTCGTCGGTCGCTTCCAGAACGGAGAGACCGTCGACCAGATCTTCAAACTGAACGGTACCGGCCACTTCCGTCATCATCGGACGGGTGTAGGGGTCCCACTCTGCCAGGCGCTGGCCGCGCTTGACCTTGTCGCCTTCGTCGACATGCAGCTTCGAACCGTAGGCCACGCGCTGCGACGACCGCTCGACACCACGTTCGTCCAGGATCTGGACGGTCATGTTGCGGCCCATGGCAACGAGGTTGCCATCGGAGTTGCGCAGGATGTTGCGGTTCTTGATCTGCACCGTACCTTCGTACGAGGCTTCGAGGAACGACTGGTCGACCACGGTTGCAGTACCGCCAAGGTGGAAGGTACGCATGGTGAGCTGGGTGCCCGGCTCGCCGATCGACTGAGCAGCGATGACGCCGACGGCTTCGCCCATATTGACCGGCGTACCGCGCGCGAGGTCGCGGCCGTAGCAGACCGAGCAGACGCCCGTCTGGATTTCGCAGGTCAGTGCCGAGCGGATGCGGATCGACTGGATGCCGGCCTTTTCGATTTCGACGACATCAGGCTCGAGGATCATCTTGCCGGCATCGACGATGCGCTCACCCGTGACCGGATGATCGATATCGTCGAGCGCCGTGCGGCCGAGGATACGGGCGCCGATCGAGGCAACCACCTGGCCGGCATCGACGATGGCGGTCATGGTGAGGCCCGTCTGCGTTCCGCAATCGACATGCGTGACGATGCAATCCTGCGCGACGTCGACGAGACGGCGGGTCAGGTAGCCGGAGTTGGCGGTCTTCAGGGCGGTGTCTGCCAGACCCTTGCGGGCGCCGTGGGTCGAGTTGAAGTACTCGTTGACGGTCAGGCCTTCCTTGAAGTTCGAGATGATCGGCGTCTCGATGATTTCGCCCGACGGCTTGGCCATGAGGCCACGCATGCCGCCCAACTGGCGCATCTGGTTCGGAGAACCGCGGGCACCGGAGTGGCTCATCATGTAGATCGAGTTCATCGGCTTCTGGCGACCGGTCTTCTCGTCGAATTCGACCGCCTTAATGCGGGCCATCATCTCTTCGGCGACCTTTTCGGTCGCCTTGCCCCAGGCGTCGACAACCTTGTTGTACTTCTCGCCCTGGGTGATGAGGCCGTCATTGTACTGCTGCTCGTATTCCTTCACCAGGTTTTCGGTGTCGGCAACGATCTTGGCCTTGGCATCCGGAATGACCATGTCGTCCTTGCCGAACGAGATGCCGGCGCGGCAGGCATGGGAAAAGCCGAGCTGCATGATGCGGTCGCAGAAGATGACCGTGTCCTTCTGGCCGCAGTGGCGGTAGACCGTGTCGATCATCTTCGAGATGTTCTTCTTGGTCATTTCCTGGTTGCAGATATCGAAGGGCACCTTGCCGTTCTTCGGCAACAGTTCACCGATGAGCAGACGGCCAGGCGTCGTCTCATAGATCTTCGAGTAAGGCTTGCCATCCTCGTCGATCGACTTGAAGCGGCCACGGATCTTGGTGTGCAGCGTCACGACCTTGCTTTCGAGGGCGTGATGCAGCTCGCCGAGATCGGAGAAGGCCATGCCTTCGCCCGGCTCGTTCTGATTGAGGATCGACAGATAGTAGAGGCCGAGAACCATGTCCTGCGAGGGAACGATGATCGGCGCGCCGTTGGCCGGATGCAGGATGTTGTTGGTCGACATCATCAGCACGCGGGCTTCGAGCTGAGCTTCGAGCGACAGCGGCACGTGAACGGCCATCTGGTCGCCGTCGAAGTCGGCGTTGAAGGCCGTGCAGACGAGCGGATGCAGCTGGATCGCCTTGCCTTCGACCAGGATAGGTTCGAAGGCCTGGATGCCCAGGCGGTGCAGCGTCGGTGCGCGGTTCAAGAGAACCGGATGCTCGCGGATGACCTCGTCGAGGATATCCCAGACTTCCGGCTTTTCCTTCTCGACCAGCTTCTTGGCCTGCTTGACGGTCGAGGAATAACCCTTGGCGTCGAGGCGGGCATAGATGAACGGCTTGAAGAGCTCGAGCGCCATCTTCTTCGGCAGGCCGCACTGGTGCAGCTTCAGTTCCGGACCGGTGACGATGACCGAACGGCCGGAATAGTCGACGCGCTTGCCGAGCAGGTTCTGGCGGAAGCGGCCCTGCTTGCCCTTCAGCATGTCGGAGAGCGACTTCAGCGGACGCTTGTTGGCACCGGTGATGACACGGCCGCGACGACCGTTGTCGAACAGCGCGTCAACGGATTCCTGCAGCATGCGCTTTTCGTTGCGGATGATGATGCCAGGCGCACGAAGCTCGATCAGGCGCTTCAGACGGTTGTTACGGTTGATGACGCGGCGGTAGAGATCGTTCAGATCCGACGTCGCGAAACGGCCGCCGTCGAGCGGAACCAGCGGACGCAGATCCGGCGGGATGACCGGAACGACCTTCATGATCATCCATTCCGGACGGTTGCCCGACTCCATGAAGTTTTCGACGATCTTCAGGCGCTTCATCAGCTTCTTCTGCTTGAGATCCGACGTGGTGTCGGCAAGCTCTGCGCGCAGGTCGCCAGCGATCTTTTCGAGGTTCATCGAGGCCAGCATCTCGTAGATCGCCTCGGCGCCGATCATCGCGGTGAACTGGTCTTCGCCGTATTCGTCGACGGCGAGCATGTACTCTTCTTCCGAAAGGAGCTGGTGCTCCTTCAGGGCGGTCAGGCCCGGCTCGGTGACGATGTAGTTTTCGAAGTAGAGAACGCGCTCGACATCCTTCAGCGTCATGTCGAGCAGCGTCGAAATGCGTGATGGCAGCGACTTCAGGAACCAGATGTGGGCAACGGGAGCTGCGAGCTCGATGTGGCCCATGCGCTCACGGCGAACGCGCGACAGCGTGACTTCGACGCCGCACTTTTCGCAGATGATGCCCTTGTACTTCATACGCTTGTACTTGCCGCACAGGCATTCGTAGTCCTTGATCGGCCCGAAGATGCGCGCGCAGAACAGACCGTCGCGTTCCGGCTTGAACGTACGGTAGTTGATGGTTTCCGGCTTCTTGATCTCACCGTAAGACCAGGAGAGGATCTTCTCCGGAGACGCGATCGAAATCCGAATAGAATCGAAATTCTGTGCAGGCACCTGCGGATTGAAAAGATTCATGACCTCTTGGTTCATGCCTGTCTCCTTCATGGGCTAAAGCGCCCTCAAAATGCGATGGTCGGCGGCAAATTCCCGGGAGCCGCCTCCCTCGCTTAAACGAGAATAACCGCTGGATGCGGCGAAACTTCCCTTCCGGGCCGACACGGATACGGCGCCCGGTGGGACCGGCGTGCGCCGCATTGGCAGCGCACGCCCTATCAAGTGCTTACTCGGCCGCGTCGGGCAGCTGAGCTGCCTGCGCCTCGTCAAGCTTGGTGTTCTCGAGCTCGACGCTGAGGCCCAGCGAGCGCATTTCCTTGACGAGAACGTTGAAGCTTTCCGGAATACCGGCTTCGAACGTGTCGTCTCCTCGGACGATGGCTTCGTAGACCTTGGTGCGGCCGGCGACGTCGTCCGACTTCACCGTCAGCATTTCCTGCAGCGTGTAGGCCGCGCCGTATGCTTCGAGCGCCCAGACTTCCATTTCGCCGAAGCGCTGGCCGCCGAACTGCGCCTTGCCGCCCAGCGGCTGCTGGGTCACGAGCGAGTAAGGACCGATCGAACGAGCATGGATCTTGTCGTCGACCAGGTGGTTGAGCTTCAGCATGTAGATGTAGCCCACCGTCACCTGGCGGTCGAACTGCTCGCCGGTACGGCCGTCATAGAGCGTCGACTGACCGCTATCCTTGAGACCTGCCAGACGCAGCATGTCGTTGACGTCGGCTTCGTTCGCGCCGTCGAAAACAGGCGTCGCAATCGAAACGCCGCGCTTCCACTGGTCGGCGAGACGCAGAACCGAGTCATCGTCGAACTCGTGGACCTGTTCGGCCTTGGGGCCGTCTCCGACGACATCGCCGATGGTCTTGCGCAGCGGCTCAATGTTGCCATTGGCCTTGTATGCGTCGATCAGTTCGCCGATCTGACGACCCATGCCGGCGCAAGCCCAACCCAGATGGGTTTCCAGGATCTGGCCGACGTTCATGCGCGACGGCACGCCGAGCGGGTTCAGAACGACGTCGACATGCGTGCCGTCTTCGAGGAACGGCATGTCCTCCACTGGCACAATGCGCGAGACGACGCCCTTGTTCCCGTGACGGCCGGCCATCTTGTCGCCCGGCTGGATCTTGCGCTTTACGGCGACGAAGACCTTGACCATCTTCATGACGCCAGGGGGCATTTCATCGCCGCGCTGTACCTTTTCGACCTTGTCCATGAAGCGCTGTTCGAGGCGCGACTTGGATTCGTCGTACTGACCGCGGAGCGCTTCGAGCTCGCTCTGGACCTTTTCGTCTTCGACCGCGAACATCCACCACTGCGAGCGGGGATATTCGGAGACGACGGCGTTCGACAGCTCGCTGCCCTTCTTGAAGCCCTTCGGGCCGGCAATAGAGGCCTGGCCGCGCAGCATCTCGATCAGACGGCCGTAGACGTTACGGTCGAGGATCGCCTGCTCGTCGTCACGGTCCTTTGCCAGACGCTCGATCTCTTCGCGCTCGATCGCCATCGCGCGCTCGTCTTTTTCAACGCCGTGGCGGTTGAAGACGCGGACTTCGACGATGGTGCCGTAGGTGCCGGGCGGCATGCGCATGGAAGTGTCGCGCACGTCGGAGGCCTTTTCGCCGAAGATGGCGCGCAGAAGCTTTTCTTCCGGCGTCATCGGGCTTTCGCCCTTCGGCGTGATCTTGCCGACGAGGATATCGCCCGGCTGAACTTCGGCGCCGATATAGACGATGCCGGCTTCGTCGAGGTTCTTCAGCGCTTCTTCCGAAACGTTCGGAATATCGCGGGTGATTTCCTCAGGACCAAGCTTGGTGTCGCGCGCCATCACTTCGAATTCCTCGATGTGGATGGAGGTGAACACGTCGTCGGCAACGATACGCTCGGAGAGCAGGATCGAGTCTTCGTAGTTGTAGCCGTTCCAGGGCATGAACGCGACGAGTGCGTTGCGGCCGAGCGCCAGGTCGCCGAGATCGGTCGACGGGCCGTCGGCGAGGATGTCGCCGCGGTTGACCTCGTCACCGACAGTGACCAGCGGGCGCTGGTTGACGCAGGTGTTCTGGTTCGAACGCTGGAACTTCTGCAGGCGGTAGATATCGACGCCGGACTTGCCGGCTTCGAGGTCTTCCGTGGCGCGGATAACGATACGCGTCGCGTCAACCTGGTCGACCACGCCGCCGCGGCGAGCACCGATGGCGGCACCGGAGTCACGGGCTACGACCGGCTCCATGCCGGTCCCGACGAACGGAGCTTCGGCACGCAACAGCGGCACTGCCTGACGCTGCATGTTCGAGCCCATGAGCGCGCGGTTGGCGTCGTCGTTTTCCAGGAACGGGATGAGCGCGGCTGCGACCGAAACGACCTGCTTCGGCGAGACGTCCATCAGGTTCATGCTGTCGCGCGGGGCGAGCATGACTTCGCCGGCATGACGGCAGACGACGAATTCGTCGACGAAGGAACCGTCGGCGTTCATCTCGGCGTTGGCCTGGGCGACGTAATACTTCGCCTCTTCCATGGCGGAGAGGTAGAGCACGTCGCTCGTCACCTTGCCGTCGACGATGCGGCGGTACGGGCTTTCGATGAAGCCGTACTTGTTGACGCGGGCAAAGGTCGCAAGCGAGTTGATGAGACCGATGTTCGGGCCTTCCGGCGTTTCGATCGGGCAAATGCGGCCATAGTGGGTCGGATGCACGTCGCGGACTTCGAAGCCGGCGCGCTCACGGGTCAGACCGCCCGGGCCAAGAGCCGAAAGACGGCGCTTGTGGGTGATTTCCGAGAGCGGGTTGACCTGGTCCATGAACTGCGAGAGCTGCGAGGAACCGAAGAATTCGCGCACGGCAGCGGCTGCCGGCTTGGCGTTGATCAGATCCTGCGGCATGACCGTGTCGATCTCGATCGAGGACATGCGTTCCTTGATCGCGCGCTCCATGCGCAGCAGGCCGAGACGGTACTGGTTTTCCATCAGCTCGCCGACCGAACGGACGCGACGGTTGCCGAGGTTGTCGATGTCGTCGATCTCGCCCTTGCCGTCGCGCAGTTCGACCAGCATCCTGACCACGGCCAGGATGTCGTCCTTGCGCAGGATGCGGACGGTGTCTTCGACGGTCAGGTCGAGGCGCATGTTCATCTTGACGCGGCCGACGGCGGAGAGGTCGTAACGCTCCGCATCGAAGAACAGCGAGTTGAACATGGCTTCGGCCGATTCCATCGTCGGCGGCTCACCCGGACGCATGACGCGGTAGATGTCGAACAGAGCGTCCTGACGGTTCTCGTTCTTGTCGGCTGTCAGCGTGTTGCGGATATAGGCGCCGACATTGATGTGATCGATGCCGAGAACCGGGATTTCGTCGAAGCCGTTCGCCAGGATGATGCCAAGCGTCTTCTCGTCGATTTCGTCGCCGGCTTCGAGGTAGATCTCACCCGTCGAGTAGTTGACGATGTCGCCGGCGAGGTAGTTGCCGTACAGATCGTCGTCGGCCGCCTTGAGGGCCTTCAGACCCTTGTCGGACAGCGTGCGCAGCAGGCGCGGGGTCAGCTTCTTGCCGGCTTCGACGACGACTTCGCCGGTATCGGCGTCGACCATCTCGGTGATCGCCTTGGCACCCTTCAGCGTTTCCGGCTTGAAGGGAATGCGCCAGCCTTCGCCGTCGCGCTTGTAGAGCGACTTCGTGTAGAAGGTGTCGAGGATTTCCTCGCCGTCCATGCCGAGAGCCATCAGCAGCGACGTGACAGGGATCTTGCGGCGGCGGTCGATACGAGCGTAGACGATGTCCTTGGCGTCGAATTCGATATCGAGCCAGGAACCGCGATAGGGGATGACGCGCGCAGCAAAGAGCAGTTTGCCGGACGAATGGCTCTTGCCCTTGTCGTGGTCGAAGAAGACGCCCGGCGAACGGTGCATCTGGGAGACGATGACGCGCTCGGTGCCGTTGACGATGAACGTGCCGTTGTTGGTCATGAGCGGCATGTCGCCCATGTAAACGGACTGTTCCTTGATGTCCTTGATCGACTTCGCGCCGGTATCCTCGTCGATATCGAACACGATGAGGCGCAGCGTCACCTTCAGGGGTGCAGCATAGGTCAGGTCGCGCTGACGGCATTCGTCAACGTCGAACTTCGGCGGTTCGAACTCGTAGGATACGAATTCCAGCATGGATGCGCCGGAGAAATCGGTGATCGGGAAAACCGACTTGAAGACGGCCTGAAGACCCTCGTCGGGTCGGCCGCCCTTCGGCTCTTCAACCATCAGAAACTGGTCGTAGGACGCCTTCTGAACCTCGATGAGGTTCGGCATTTCTGCGACTTCGGGGATCTTACCAAAAAACTTGCGTACGCGCCTGCGACCGTTGAACGAAAGGGTCTGAGCCATCGTCGCTCCTTCAAAATCTTGCACCCGGGCCTGCAACGGACGGGAACCGATGGCCAGTCGATCCCGTCAATCAATGAGTAGTTCAATCTCGTCCGACCCCAGAAAACGCTCAGCTCGGATTGCTGTGCTGCCCTCGGTGCGAGACCATCCTTTTGAAGAACCCATTACCCAAAAGCCGTTTCGACGCGGCTTTTGGGTAATTCGTTCAGAAAAACGGCAAATGGGAGGCAGTAGAGATACTGCCTCCCAAAAGCAGTTCAAGATTACTTGACGTCGGCCTTGGCGCCAGCGTCTTCAAGCTTCTTCTTGATGTCAGCGGCTTCAGCCTTGTTGACGCCTTCCTTGACAGCCTTCGGAGCGGCTTCAACGAGATCCTTGGCTTCCTTGAGGCCGAGACCAGTGATGGCGCGGACTTCCTTGATGACGTTGATCTTGTTGGCGCCGACATCCGTGAGGATGACGTCGAACTCGGTCTTTTCTTCTTCAACGACAGCAGCAGCGCCAGCACCGCCGGCAGCGGCAGCAACAGCTACCGGAGCAGCAGCGGAAACGCCCCACTTTTCTTCGAGAAGCTTCGACAGTTCTGCAGCTTCCAGAACGGTCAGCGAGGAGAGGTCGTCAACGATCTTTGCGAGATCAGCCATTTTACTAGTTCCTTTTGTTCGGTTCGAACCGGTTGATTATAAACAGCGAAAAACCGCCTTACGCGGCTTCGTCCTTCTTGGCGTAGGCCGCAAACACGCGGGCAAGCTGGCTTGCCGGTGCTGCAACAACCCCCGCGATGCGGGTAGCCGGTGTCTGGATCATGCCCAGCAGCTTCGCACGCAGCTCATCGAGCGAAGGCAGGGTCGCAAGCGACTTGACTGCATCGGCGTTGAGCGTGGTTGTTCCCATGGCGCCGCCCAGAACAATGATCTTGTCATTGGTCTTGGCGAAATCCATGACGACCTTCGGAGCGGTGATCGGATCGGTGCTGTATGCAATCAGCGTCTGACCCTTGAAGAGATTGGACATCCCTTCCGCTTCCGTACCCTGAAGGGCAATCTTGGCCAGGCGGTTCTTCGCGACTTTGACGGTACCGCCAGCTGCGCGCATCTTCGAACGAAAATCGTTCATCTGCGCGACTGTGGCACCAGCATAGTGGGCCACGACAACTGAGCCCGAAGCCTTGAAGACTTCGTTCAGTTCCGTGACGAATTCGCGTTTTTCCGCTCTTTCCACTGCCTATCTCCAGTTGGCGGGACCGAATGGGCCCGCCGGTTGCCTTTTGCCTCCTGGGATCATGAGAGATCCCAAGCGACGCTTGAGGATCCTGTCCCCCCGCGCTCTCGCGCCAATTAAGGCTAAAGAGGCACAAGGCATCCAAGGCTCGAACCGAGTTCCTAGAAGCGAACTTCTTGCAATTCGGGTCTTACCCGTCTCATGCAGGCACAGTGATTAAGGGAAAACCACCTGCAATCTCGGACAGGATTCCGGATTTCTCCGGAATATTCCGGCCCCTTGCGAGGCCGGAAATTCAGTCGCCGGACTTAACGCCCGGCCATAAACTTACGCAGCCGGAGCACCGGTGACCGAGCCGGGCTCGATCTTGACGCCCGGGCCCATGGTCGAGGAAATCGCCACGCGCTTGACGTAGTTGCCCTTGGCGCCAGCCGGCTTCGCCTTGATGACGGCGTCAGCAAAGGCGCGGATGTTTTCTTCCAGAGCCTTGGCGTCGAATGAGGCCTTGCCGATACCGGCATGGACGATGCCAGCCTTCTCGACGCGGAACTCGACAGCGCCGCCCTTGGAAGCCTTGACGGCTCCGGCGACGTCCATGGTGACTGTGCCGACCTTCGGGTTCGGCATCATGCCGCGCGGACCGAGAACCTTACCGAGACGGCCGACGAGCGGCATCATGTCGGGGGTGGCGATGCAGCGATCGAATTCGATCTTGCCGCCCTGGACGATTTCGACGAGGTCTTCGGCGCCGACGATATCGGCACCGGCGGCCTTGGCTTCGTCAGCCTTGGCGCCACGAGCGAAGACGGCGACGCGAACCGTGCGGCCCGTGCCGTTCGGCAGGTTGACGACGCCGCGAACCATCTGGTCCGCATGGCGCGGGTCGACGCCGAGGTTCATCGAGACTTCGATGGTTTCGTCGAACTTGGCGACAGCCCGTTCCTTGACCATGCCGATGGCCAGGGTCAGAGCGTAGAGCTTGGTGGGATCAACACCTTCGTTGATCTTCTGCGTGCGCTTACCAGCCATGATCTTAACCCACCACTTCCAGGCCCATGGCGCGGGCAGAGCCCTCGATCATCGCCATTGCACCTTCGATATCCGCTGCGTTCAGATCCTTCATCTTGGCTTCTGCGATCGACTTGATCTGAGCCTTGGTGAGGGAGCCGGCCTTGGCGCCCTTGCCGGGCGTCTTGGAACCGGACGTGATCTTCGCTTCCTTCTTCAGCCAGTAGCTGACCGGCGGCTGCTTCATCGCGAAGGTGAAGGACTTGTCCTGGTAATAGGTGATGACGACCGGAATCGGCATACCCTTTTCCATTTCCTGCGTGGCGGCATTGAACGCCTTGCAGAATTCCATGATGTTAATGCCACGCTGACCAAGCGCCGGACCAATCGGCGGGGACGGGTTTGCCGATCCTGCCTTGACCTGAAGCTTGAGCTGGCCTGCAACTTTCTTAGCCATATCTCTCTGCCTTTCATGAACGGCCGGTCGCCCGGCCCGTGATGCCGGATCTCTCCGGCGGCTGCGGTTGCGTGGTGCGGATCCTTAGGGTCCGGCTAAGACCCCTCACCTTCCACGCGGGTGCGGACAACGACCGCAGGAAACAGGCCGCAAGGGCCAGCTTCCAGTTTCTGCAATCAGACCTTCTCGACCTGAGCGTATTCCAGCTCGACCGGCGTTGCGCGGCCGAAGATCGACACTTCCACCTTCAGGCGCGAACGTTCTTCGTCCACATCCTGAACCGTGCCGTTGAACGACGCGAACGGGCCGTCGGAAACGCGGACCTGCTCGCCGATCTCGAAGGTAATGGAGGCCTTCGGCCGCTCGACACCTTCCTGGACCTGACCGAGAATGCGCTCGGCTTCATAATCCGGAATCGGAACGGGCTTATTGTCGGAGCCGAGGAAACCTGTGACCTTCGGCGTATTCTTGATCAGATGGTAGGCTTCGTCGGTCAGATTGGCACGAACCATGACATAGCCCGGGAAAAACTTACGCTCGGAATCGACCTTGCGGCCGCGACGCACTTCCACCACCTTTTCAGTCGGCACGAGGATCTTCTCGAACAGATGCTCAAGCCCCTTCTGGCGAGCCTTGTTCTCGATGTCTTCAGCCACCTTCTTTTCAAAATTTGAATATGCGTGGACGATGTACCAACGTGCCGCCATTTTCATTTCCACCCGTATCAGTTGCCGGTATTCAGCACGAAGCTCAGAGCCCAGCCGATCAGTTGGTCAGCGGCAAAGAAAAACAGCGCGGCGAAAACCACCATCACCAGCACCATGACCGTCGAGATCATGGTCTCGCGGCGCGACGGCCATGTAACTTTCGACGTCTCGGAGCGAACCTGCTGCAGAAACGCAAACGGATTGGATTTTGATGCCATCGACTGCCCACGCAATTACGGCGCGTAAAGCTGAAACTATCAGCCCCACGCACCGCGTGTCTGTTGAACCCTAAATAAACACCGATTTCCGAATACACAAGGGGGAAACCGAAGTTTAACGAAATTACTTACCACCAATCAATCCCCGACCGGAAATGCCGCGAGCATGTCCGCGCTGTCCCGCATCAAGGAAAATGGCAGGGGCAGTAGGGCTCGAACCTACGACCTGCGGTTTTGGAGACCGCCGCTCTACCAACTGAGCTATACCCCTTCATACCGATCATTCAGCGCCAGGGCCAAGGCCCGCAAATCGCTGCTGAAAAGCATGGCGCTCCCTTTAAGACGACGGCACGGGATTGGCAAGCACGATTTTCGATTTTCAAAGCCATTCTCCTGATATGCGAGCGATCGGCCTTTCAATCGCGGAACCACGGTCCGTTCAGACCTTCACATATTTCCGCCAATCGTGTTCTTCCTTAAAACCCAGCACCTCGCGGATCTTGCGGTTGGAGAGCAGGCCCTCATATTCGCCGATCTCGCGGGTGAAGGGCACGTTCGGAAAGAATCGCTTCGCAAGCTCTTTCGATGGCGTATTGGCAGAGACGGTGTCGTTGGCAGCGTTGAAGACCTGGTAGCCGAGACCGTCCTTCTCGATGCAGAGATGGCAGATCTGCCCGAGGTCGCGGGCGTCGATATAGCTCCAGGCGATACGCTTGCGCATCTCGGGATTGGCGAAATAAGTCGGAAACTTCTCGTACTCGTCAGGCTCGATGACGTTGCCGATGCGCAACGCATAGATGTCGAAGCCCGAACGTTCGGCAAAGGCGCGCGCCGTCTTTTCGTTGACCACCTTCGAAAGGCCGTAGGAATCCATCGGATTGACGTCATAATCCTCCTCCAGCGGGAACTGGTGGAAATCGCGATGGCCTTCGGCAAAGCAGACGCCGTAAGTCGTCTCGCTCGATGCGACGATGATCTTCCGGATGCCGAGCTTCACCGCCGCCTCGATGACATTATAGGTGCCCATCGTGTTGATGCGGAAGGTTTCGTTATCGGGCTTGATCAGGATGCGCGGGATGGCGGCGAAATGCACGACGGCGTCGGAGGGCTGCACGCCCCTGCCCGCGTCGAGATCGGGAAAATCGCGATGCATCGAGAGCGCGTTGAAGACCTGACCGCTATCGGTGATGTCGGCGATGAGATTGGTGACGCCGGGGCTATCCAGCGGCACGAGATCGAGGTTGTGAACCTCGTAGCCGGCATTGACGAGCCACGGCACCGCATGGCGACCTGCCTTGCCCGAACCGCCGGTGAATAGAATACGTCTCTTCATGGAATATCCTCCGCGTCATGAAATCGGAGGCATAGATAGACGCTTCCGCGCGAAGAGCAAGCGAGCGTCCCGCAAGGGTTCACCCCCGCGTCGCCAGGAGCATCCTATCCGGGAGCACCTGGCCGATTATTTCCGATCACCGCAGAACCCTGCGATGCTCGGCAAAGGTCGTCACTTGACGACACTTACCTCGCCAATCTGCACGACGGCAGACTGAACTACTTCTTGCGGAATTGCAGCGATGAAAAACATCGTGAAAACATACATCGCGAATATCGTCGCAGCGAATGTGGCCTTTGGAATCATCCGGGCTCTCCTCTTTGCAAGAAGGAGTCTGGACTACAATGGTCCAATCACAAACCGGTTTCTGAACGTGAGATGAACAAAATACTGTGACAGGCCAATTTAACGATATTTTTACAACACCTGTTAAACCTACAGGAAGCCATGAAAATGAAAAACCCCGCTGTTTCCAGCGGGGTCTTCATAATTGCGGATAACTCGAAAGTTACTCGACGATCGACGCGACGATACCGGCGCCGACGGTGCGGCCGCCCTCGCGGATCGCGAAGCGCAGCTTTTCTTCCATTGCGATCGGAACGATCAGCTCGACCGATACCGTGACGTTGTCGCCCGGCATCACCATCTCCGTGCCTTCCGGCAGCGTCACGATGCCCGTCACGTCGGTCGTGCGGAAGTAGAACTGCGGACGGTAGTTGGTGAAGAACGGCGTATGACGGCCACCCTCTTCCTTCGTCAGGATGTAGGCTTCTGCCATGAACTTCTTGTGCGGCTTGACCGAACCCGGCTTGCACAGAATCTGGCCACGCTCAACACCATCACGGGTGACGCCGCGGATCAGCGCGCCGATGTTGTCGCCAGCCTGGCCCTGATCGAGCAGCTTGCGGAACATTTCAACGCCGGTCACCGTCGTCTTCGTCGTCGGGCGGATGCCGACGATCTCGACTTCTTCGCCAACCTTGACGATGCCACGCTCGACGCGGCCGGTCACAACCGTGCCGCGGCCAGAGATCGAGAACACGTCTTCGATCGGCAGCAGGAACGGCAGGTTGATCGGACGCTCAGGCGTCGGAATGTAGGCGTCGACAGCGGCCATCAGTTCGCGGATCGAATCCTCGCCGATCTTCTTGTCCGAATCTTCGAGAGCAGCCAGCGCCGAACCCTTGACGATCGGGATATCGTCGCCCGGGAAGTCGTAGGACGACAGCAGTTCGCGCACTTCGAGCTCGACCAGCTCGAGAAGCTCGGCGTCGTCAACCTGGTCAACCTTGTTCAGGAACACCACGATCGCCGGAACGCCGACCTGGCGGGCGAGCAGAATGTGTTCGCGCGTCTGCGGCATCGGGCCGTCGGCAGCCGAGCACACCAGGATCGCGCCGTCCATCTGGGCAGCACCGGTGATCATGTTCTTGACGTAGTCGGCGTGGCCGGGGCAGTCGACGTGGGCGTAGTGGCGGGCCGGCGTCTCGTATTCAACGTGGGCCGTCGAAATCGTGATGCCACGCGCCTTTTCTTCCGGAGCCGCGTCGATCTGATCGTACGCCTTGTACTCACCGAAGTACTTCGTGATCGCTGCCGTCAGAGACGTCTTACCGTGGTCAACGTGGCCAATCGTGCCAATGTTGACGTGCGGCTTGTTGCGCTCAAACTTACTCTTTCCCATTTGAATGCTTCCTGTGAACGAAAATGGTGGCCCCGGCGAACCGGTTTAGTGCCGCCGTTTAAGGCTTTCGGCGACATTGCGCAAGACTTAATTGCAGACGCCAAACTTGGCCTGACAGCGCATATGGGAGACAATTCGCCGCCTGCAAGGCGATTCGCCAAAGCCCCCTCGAAAATCGCTGAAATCTTAGAGAAAATCGCATTGACCGCCGGAGACGCGCTATAGACGTTCGGCGTCGAGCGCCCTTCCCTACCAGTCGATAATCGCAATCGCCAGCTTCTCCGCCAGCGCCGGAGATATCTCGGGGACTATCACAGCAGCGGTCGAATAAAGTAGCGTAACGGAAACTGGAGCGGGTAGCGGGAATCGAACCCGCGTATTCAGCTTGGAAGGCTGCTGCTCTACCATTGAGCTATACCCGCGGGGTGGTCCGATCCGATGACGAATGGTGGAGAGAGTTGGATTTGAACCAACGTAGGCTGAGCCAACGGATTTACAGTCCGTCCCCTTTAACCACTCGGGCATCTCTCCAGTTTTCGTCCGGATCGCAAGACCAAGTTCGTCAGACTTCGAAGCGTTGCTGCCCGTCGTCTGCGCCGCGTATATGACCGGAGCATTTCAGTCTGTCAACACGATGACAACGGAAAAAACACGAAAAATTTCATTCGCCACCGAAAGCCGGCATATGAAAGAAAGCCTATGCGGCAGCGAACGCCATGGCTATAAAGCTGCATGAGCAAAGACAACAAATCCGGCGGCAAGACCGCGACAGACCCATCCGCCAAGGATACACATTACGCCACTCTGCGGCGCGCCCACCGTGACGCCAAGCGCGAACGCGGCGAGATTCCGACGCCTCAGCCGCAGAAGCGAAAGCGCGGCGGCGAAGACTGGAAGCCGCCGGCGCTTGCGCCCGACCAGGTGCATCTCTATGGCCTGCATACGGTGCGCGCGGCCCTCGACAATCCCGAGCGCAAGAAGATCAAGCTGTTCGTGACGCAGAACGCGCTGGCGCGCCTCGAAGTCGACGTCGAAGCGCTCGGCATGCCCTTCGAGATCGTTTCTCCGCAGGAGATCGACAAGGTGCTCGGCCCCGAGGCGATCCATCAGGGCGTCATGCTGGAAACACGGCCGCTTCCGGTACGCCGGCTTGAAGCGCTGAAGGAAAGCCCTCTCCTGCTCGTCCTCGATCAGGTGACCGACCCGCACAATGTCGGCGCGATCATGCGCTCAGCCGTCGCCTTCAATGCCGGCGCGGTGATCACCACCCAGCGACACAGCCCGACCGAATCGGGCGTGCTCGCCAAGTCCGCCTCCGGCGCGCTGGAACTGATACCTTATATACAGGTCACCAATCTCGCCGATGCGCTCGGTGAACTGCACAAGCTCGGTTTCTCCACCATCGGCCTCGATTCGGAAGGGCCGGCGCCACTCGAAGGCACCTTCTCGGGCGAGAAAGTGGCGCTCGTGCTCGGCTCCGAGGGCAAGGGACTTCGGCAGAAGACGCGGGAAACCGTCAACGCACTTGCCCGTCTCGACATGCCGGGCTCGATCAAATCGCTCAACGTCTCGAATGCAGCGGCAATCGCGCTTTATGCGGCGCGGCTCCACCTGAAGGCATAGGCTGGCCCGCAGGCAGTCATTCAAAGTGCTACAACGTCCTTTGCGCGTCTGAGAAGGCGCGTGACGCTGTCGTCGCGGCAATAGGGAATTGTCATGATCCGTTATATTCCCACGCTCGCGGCTCTGGAAGGCGGCAGGCCGCTTTCGCTCGTCCGCCGCTGCCGCAGTCCGGCTCCGATGCCAGAAAAATCCACTTTTGCCTTGGAATGACACCCCGGAGCACTATGATCGGCCAATGATTGGTCACAGCGACCGGCTCAGAAGCAAGAAGGAACGATCCCTATCATGGCCATTCGACCGCTGATTTTCGGTATCCTCTTCATCGCGGTCTTCGTCGTGATTATCCTCAGCATCATTTGGGTGGACACGTCGCACCCCGTCCACCAGCCCGATCCCCTGTCACCGATAGTGCCCGGCCCCGCGACGCCGGGACCGGTGCAATAATTCTGGCAGGAACGCGGACGGAGATCAGGATCGAGGCGAGCGTCAACGAGCCCGTCACTCATTAAAGTAACGGCCCGGATGATCCGGGCCGTTATCGTCAGCTGCGGTAGAGCCAGAACGGCATGCCGCGATCGCGATCGCGCCACTCGCGGCGCTCCTGCCAACGCTCGGCACGCCACCGCCGCCAATGACGGCGATCATCGCGCCAGTCGGACCGGCGCCAATCGCGCTCATGACGCCAACCACGATCGTCACGGTCGCGATCACGTCGCCAGCCACGGTCGTCGCGGTCGCGATCACCTCGCCAGCCATCACGAATTTGAACGATATCGCCCTGCGCCGTCACCGCTGGCCGCTCGGCCGGCATGGCGGCCGCCGGTGCGACGGACGCGAAAGCCGCACCGACGGAAATGGTTGCGGCAAGAAAGAGATGTGCGAGCTTCACGGGCTGTTTCCTCATTGATGATGAGGCGAAGATAGGCGGGCGCGGCTGAATTGGCGCTGAAGCAGCCCTTCACGCGCGGTTCATCAACCGATATGAACCTTCTGAAAAGTCTGCCGGTGCGATTGAGCCAAACAGCATCGAACCCAGACTATGGGGTAGCAGACGGTATCGTGGGGAAAAGATGGTGCAGCTAATCGGATCATTCTGGAACCAGTCCGCCTTCGTTCCTGACGGAACTACGACGCGACAGCCTCCACTTAGCTGCTCTCTTCGGCTCGCCGAGCCGAAGCTCACAGAGCGTAGGCTGGTGCCCCCGCCAGGGTTCGAACCCGGGACCCCCTGATTACAAATCAGGTGCTCTACCAACTGAGCTACAAGGGCAATAGTTGCCCAACTAGCAGATTCTGTGATTCTGTAAAGGGGAAATCCGCGACCGCGCGGGCAGGTCGGCTGCAGCTCAAAACACTTCGCGATAGAAAACGTCCTTGTCGCGCAAGGCCTTTATCCTTTAGCTAGGGCAGCATCATAAAGGGCATTGCATGGGCCGTTCATTTCAGACGCTTTCCTTTCTCGCCTCACCAACGACGGAGGCGCTTGCCGCGCGCGAGGAGTTGATTGGCATCTATGGCGACGTCCCGGCAGACGAAGCCGACGTCATCGTCGCGCTCGGCGGCGACGGTTTCATGCTGCAGACGCTGCACAACACCATGAATTCCGGCAAGCTGGTTTACGGCATGAATCGCGGCTCGGTCGGTTTCCTGATGAACGATTATCGGACCGACCAGCTTCAGGAGCGCATCTGCGTCGCCGTCGAAAACGTCTTTCGGCCATTGCAGATGACGACGGCCAACGCCGACGGCACCAACTCGACGGCGCTCGCCATCAACGAGGTCTATCTTTTTCGCCAGTCCTATCAGGCCGCTAACCTGAGGGTCATGGTGGACGGGCGCGTCCGGCTGGAGGAACTGATCTGCGACGGGCTGATGGTGGCGACACCTGCCGGATCGACGGCTTATAATCTTTCCGCCCATGGCCCGATCCTGCCGCTCGAGGCGCCGCTGCTTGCCATGACGCCGGTCAGCGCTTTCAGGCCGCGGCGCTGGAGGGGCGCTCTGCTGCCGAACAAGGTGACCGTCGATATCGACATTCTCGAGCCGGAGAAGCGGCCGGTCAACGCAGTGGCCGACAATACCGAGGTCAAGTCGGTGCTGCATATCCGCATCGCCCAGTCGGAGCATGTGACGGCGCGCATTCTTTCTGATCCCGACCGCTCCTGGTCCGACCGTATTCTCGCCGAGCAGTTCAAGGATTGAGACGATGGCAATGCGACGGATATTGATGACCAGCCTCCTGCTTGTGGGATGGAGCGCCACGGCGGAGGCCGCGCCGGCGCAGGATGCCCTCCTGCCGGCATCGGTGATTTTCGCGACCAGCACCGGCTATTGGGAGGACGACGGCAACGCACCTGATGTAGAGCGGGCGCCGACCGGCGCCGAGAGCGTTGCTAACCCCGAAGGAGAAGGGGCGCAGCGCCACGGCTACTACAAGCTCTTTGCCGTGCGCCAGCCGGACAGGACCTCGAAGGTCTATCTGCAGCAGATTGCCCAGACCGAGACCGGTCCGGCGATCGCCTCGACCATCGAACTGCAGGAATTCAGCGAACTGAAGCCTTACGTGACCGATATCCGCCCTGAGAATTCGAACGGCATCATCAAGCAACCAGGGCTCTTCGCCACGGTCTATCTGAAGACAGACCCTGCCGCGGAGCCGGATGGCTGGACCGTGCTGATCGACGAATTCGGCGACATCACCGTCGAGAAGGCGACGAATTAACGGCTGGGACGTGTTCAAAGGGGCATCCGGGCAATGAAACTGGGCTTTCGTGACGGCGTTCTCTACGACGAGAAAAGGTCGGATTGGGATGCCGCCGGTCCCAGACCCATCAACTGGTCCCTCTGGTACCCCGCCGCCGATGATGCGCGGGAAAGCGAGATCCCGGAAAGAAGCTGGTTCCAGAAAGCGGCCGTCGCCCGCAATGCACCGATCCGACCGGAGGCCGTGCCCTATCCCCTTGTCCTTCTGTCGCATGGCACCGGCGGATCCGCGGCCGGACTGGAGTGGCTGGCGCGACGCCTGGTAGAACGCGGATCTGCAGCGCTCGGCGTCAGCCATCACGGCAATACCGGCATCGAGCCCTATCGCGCTGATGGCTTCGCCTGCCTTTGGGAACGGGCGCCTGATCTAAGCTACATGCTCGACCATTGCGATGCGTGGCTCAGCGATTTCTCAGGCCACATCGATACGAACAGCGTCTTCGCAGCGGGATTTTCGGCCGGGGCCTATAGCGTGACGCTGCTGCTTGGCGCTGTCGCCCAGTTCTCGCAGTTCGAACCGTCCAGGATGAAGCCGGGTGGCGCGCGCGGACCGAGGGAATTTCCCGACCTTGCCGATCATATCCCGGCATTGCTGCGCACCAGCGATGTGTTTCGCGATTCGTGGTCCCGGATGTCGGAGTCTTACCGAGACGACAGAATCAAGGCCGCACTCATCTGCGCGCCGGGCCGGTCCGTTCTCGGCTTCAGCGAGGAAAGCCTGAAAGCGGTTGATGTGCCTGCCCTTGTCCTGGTCGGCGATGCCGACCGGGCGGCACCCGCCGAAGAATGTTCGTCGTGGCTGCATGCGCGGCTCCGGCGCAGCGCTCTTAAAATCTTCGGTGGCGGCCTTGGACATTATGTCTTCGTGCCAGAGGGCACGGCGCTCGGCCTCGCTTTTGCGGCAGAACTCTTTACCGATCCCCCAGGCATCGAGCGCGCAGCCGTTCATGAAGAGATCGCCGATCTTTCGGCAGCGCTGTTTCGAGATAGCGACGTCATCGCCTGAGCAAAAGAAAAGCAAAGAAAAGTCCGCCGACATCGCCGAAATCAGCCCCTCATCCGGCTGCCGCCACCTTCTCCCCGTAAACGGGGCGAAGGGACAATGCCGCAACCTTTCCGTTCCCCTCTCGATCTCGCAGGGCACGTCCCCTCGCCCCGTTTACGGGGAGAGGGTTAGGGTGAGGGGCAACTACCCGCGCGAACCGGACAGCACCGAATATGACGAATTGGCCCCGTTTTCAGGGCTTTCGCGTCTGCACCCTATCAGTCGACATCCTCGACGACCGCGTCGGCGGCGCCGCTGATGCGGTGAGCGAGTGCTGCTTCCATGAACTCGTTCAGGTCGCCGTCGAGAACGTCATCCGGCGCGCTGCTGGCGACACCGGTGCGCAGGTCCTTGACCATCTGATAGGGCTGCAAGACGTAAGAGCGGATCTGGTGACCCCAGCCGATCTCCGTCTTGGAAGCGGCTTCGGCGCTGGCGGCGTCCTCGCGCTTCTTCAGTTCGGCTTCATACATGCGGGCACGCAGCATGTCCCACGCCTTGGCGCGGTTCTTGTGCTGCGAGCGCTCCTGCTGGCACTGCACGACGATGCCCGTCGGGATATGCGTGATGCGCACGGCCGAGTCGGTGGTGTTGACGTGCTGCCCGCCGGCGCCCGACGAACGATAGGTATCGATGCGGCAGTCGCTTTCGTTGATCTCGATCTGGATCGAGTCGTCGACAACCGGATAGACCCAGATCGACGAGAAGGAGGTGTGCCGGCGCGCATTGCTGTCGTAGGGCGAGATGCGCACCAGCCGGTGCACGCCCGATTCGGTCTTCAGCCAGCCATAGGCATTGTGGCCCTTGACGAGCAGGGTCGCGGACTTGATGCCCGCCTCTTCGCCGTCATGGACTTCGAGAAGCTCGACCTTGAAGCGCTGGCGTTCGGCCCAGCGGGTGTACATGCGCAAAAGCATGTTCGCCCAGTCCTGGCTTTCGGTGCCGCCGGCGCCGGAATGGACTTCGAGATAGGTGTCGTTGCCATCGGCTTCGCCGGAGAGCATGGCTTCCACTTGGCGTCGCCCGGCCTCGGCCTTCAAAGCCTTCAGGGTGTCTTCGGCTTCCTTGACAACACTCTGGTCGCCCTCTTCCTCGCCAAGCTCGATCAGCTCGATATTGTCGTTCAGCTGCTGCTCGAGCTGCTTGACGCCGTTGATGCCGTCATCGAGTTGCTGGCGTTCGCGCATCAGCTTCTGCGCTTCGGAAGCGTCGTTCCAGAGGTTCGGATCCTCTGCCTTGTTGTTCAACCAGTCCAGCCGTCTTATCGCCTGGTCCCAGTCAAAGATGCCTCCTCAGCAGGGTGATAGCCTGCTTGGTTTCATCGACCACGTTTTCGATTTCCGCTCGCATTTTCCTGCTTCTCTGTATCGGTCTTCTTAGGTGCTGGTGACATAGAGACGCCCGCCGCGGATGTAAAGGCCCGCGACGGGCGTACAAATTCAGGTCTCGTCAGAACAGGCCGGGCGTGCCGGTCTGGACGGCCTGGTTCGCCTGCGGCGAGGTCTTCAGGATTTCCTCCGGCGCCATGGTGCTGTCCATTCCGATGACGGAGAAGCTGTCGGCCGGGCCGGTGCCAGGCTTGAAGGCCTCGATGATGGTGTTCGGATCGCCTTCGCCAGCCGCCATGCCGGTCTTGCGGTCGATCGGGATTAGGTTCATGCCTGATGGAATGACGAATTTCGATTCCGGCGTATCCTTGACGACCGCCTGCATGAATTCGTTGAAGATCGGGGCAGAGAGACCGCCGCCGGTGCCGCCACGGCCGAGCGGGCCTGGCGTATCGAAGCCCATATAGAGGCCTGCGACCAAATCCGGCGTGAAGCCGACGAACCAGGCATCCTTCTCGTCATTGGTGGTGCCGGTCTTTCCGGCGACGTCGCGACCGCCGAGATCAATCTTGCCGGCAGCGGTGCCGCGCTGGATGACGCCCTGCATCATCGAGGTGATCTGGTACGCGGTCATCGGATCGAGAACGGTTTCGCGATTGTCGACGACATTCGGCTCTTCCTGGTTCTGCCAGTCACCGGCATTGCAGCCCTGGCACAGACGCTCCTCATGCTTGAAGATCGTCTTGCCGTAGCGGTCCTGGATGCGGTCGATCAATGTCGGCTTGATCTGCTTACCGCCATTGGCGATGACCGAATAGGCCGAGACCATGCGCAGCACTGTCGTGTCGCCGGCGCCGAGCGACATGGAAAGAACCGGCAGCATGTGATCGTAGATGCCGAAGCGCTCGGCATATTCGGCGACGATGTTCATGCCGAGATCGTTGGCGAGGCGCACCGTCATCAGATTGCGCGAATGCTCGATGCCCGAACGCAGCGTCGACGGGCCGCCGGATTCGCCGCCATAGTTTTCCGGCCTCCAGACTTGGCCGCCCGAGACGATTTCGATCGGCGCGTCCATGATGACCGAAGCCGGCGTATAACCATTGTCCATCGCCGCGGCGTAGACAAAGGGCTTGAACGAGGAGCCCGGCTGGCGCATCGCCTGGGTGGCGCGGTTGAATTCGGACTGGGCATAGGAGAAGCCGCCGACCATGGCGAGCACGCGGCCGGTCTTCGGATCCATGGCGACCAGGCCACCCTGCACCTTCGGCGGCTGCTGCAGGCGATAGGAGGTCGACGCGTCGTCACCGAGCTTTGCGACATAGACAACGTCACCAGGGGCTACGGCGCCGACCGGCGATTTCGTGGTCTTGCGGCCGCCGTCGGCCGAACGGAAGGCCCATTGCATGTTCTTGGCGTCGATCGTGCCGCGCTGGCGATCGGCCGCAACCTTGCCGCTGCCATCCTTGGCCGGCTGCAGGCCGATGTCGACGGTGCTGTCTGACACGGCGAGCACCACGGCAAGCCGCCATTCCGGCACATCGGACAATGCGGGGATATCGGCTAGCGCCTTGCCCCAATCACCGCTTGCGTCGATCTGCTTGATCGGGCCGTGGAAACCGCGGCGCTCGTCGTAAGTGACCAGACCGTCCTGCAGCGCCTTGCGAGCGGCGAGCTGCATCTGCGGATCGAGCGACGTGCGCACCGAAAGGCCGCCCTCATAGAGGACTTTTTCGCCGTACTGGTCGATCAGCTGGCGGCGCACGGCTTCGGCGAAATAATCCGAAGCAAAGAGCGAGGGGCCGGTGGTGCGGGCGGTGACGCCGAGCGGCTGCTTCTTGGCTTCCTCGCCGTCAGGCTGGCTGACATAGCCGTTCTCGACCATGCGGTCGATCACCCAGTTGCGACGCTCGAGTGCAGCTTCCGGATGGCGGAACGGATGATAATTGGCAGGCCCCTTCGGCAGCGATGCCAGATAGGCGGCTTCGGCGACGGTCAGTTCGGTGACGGATTTGTTGAAATAGGTGAGTGCTGCGCCGGCGATGCCATAGGAATTCAGACCGAAGAAGATCTCGTTCAGGTAGAGTTCGAGGATCTTGTCCTTGCTGTAGGCCTGCTCGATGCGGAAGGAGAGGATCGCTTCCTTGATCTTGCGGTCGATCGTCTGGTCCGAGCTCAAAAGGAAGTTCTTGGCCACCTGCTGGGTGATTGTGGAGGCGCCGACCGGGCGGCGGCCGGAACCGAAATTCTGCAGGTTGACGAGGATTGCGCGGCCGAGACCGGTGAGATCGACGCCCGGATGATTGTAGAAATTCTTGTCTTCGGCCGACAGGAAAGCCGCCTTCACACGGTCGGGAACCGCCTGGATCGGTAGGAAGAGACGCTTTTCCTTGGCATATTCGGCCATCAAAGCGCCGTTGCCGGCATGGACGCGGGTCGTCACCGGCGGCGCGTAGCTGTTCAGAACGGCATAGTCCGGAAGATCCTTCGCGACATTGGCGAGATAGATGGCAATACCCGCCGCCGCGACCAGAAACAGGACGCAGGCCATTCCGAAGAAATATCCAAAAAGTCTAACCATATATCAGCTACCGGTCTTTTCGATCTTCAATCGGCGCAGACGCAACGATTGTACAGATCAAGGCAATTTGCACGTTGCGCGGCTTACTCCATGAGCGCTACCGCCACAAGCCGATTCCGCGCTCAAGGCTTACGAAACATAAGCCGGAGTAACGGCGCGAATGTGAGCAAAATAGGGCTGTCTGCGCCGCATTCACGGCTGTGGCGGCGTTTCATTAGAACTGTCACATCCAAGCAACGCCCGTTCCCGCCGCCAATCTGAGGTATCTTGCTCAGAATTTGATTCATGCGGCGCACTTAAATCTCTGTTTTTATGAATCTTTGTTTTTATAGGGCCGCCGTGCCGCAACCGCTACAGATTTTGGGCGGCGGCCGTCAGCCGCCATTCGCCATGACGGCGGCGCGGTATCGCTTGATTGCGTCGGTCAGGAGACCGGCGATCTTGCCACGCCAGGCCTCGTCGAGCAGCAGTTTCTCGTCCTCGGCATTCGAGAGGAACCCGATCTCAAGAAGGATCGACGGCACGTCAGGGGCCTGCAGTACGCGGAAGCCGGCATGACGGTGCGGATTGTTGATGGTGCCGACCTGATCCTTGAAAGAATTCAGCACGCTCTCGGCCAGCGAGATCGAGAAGGCCTGCGTCTCACGCCGCGTCAGATCGAGCAGGATGTCGGCGACCTCGGGCGGCTCGGCGATCGTCTCCTTGCCGGCGATCTGATCGGAGAGGTTTTCACGTTCGGCAAGGTCGGCGGCGAGCTTGTCGGATGCCTTGTCGGAGATCGTGTAGACGGTTGCGCCGCGGATATCCTTCTGCTTCAGCGTATCGGCATGCAGCGAAATGAACAGGCCGGCATGGTTCTGGCGGGCGATCAGCACACGCTGCGAAAGCGACAGGAACTCGTCGTCCTCGCGCGTCAGGAAAGCCTTGATGCCCGGTTCCTTGTTCAGCCGGTCGGTCAAGGCCTTGGCGAAGGCGAGCGTCACCTGCTTTTCCTCGGTCTTGGTGTCGACGCCGATCGCGCCGGTGTCGATGCCGCCATGGCCGGCGTCGACGGCGATGACGAAATCGCCGGGCGCAGTCTTTTGCGGTGCCGGAATGGCGCTCGTCGTCTGAGCCGCCTCAGTCCGATTGCTCCAGGATTGCGTCTTCACCAGTTCGGCAAAGGCCTTCTTGTCGATCATCTCCGCATCGAGCACGAGGCGATGGCCGTTGCCCGTCTCATCGGCCTGCACCTTGGCAAGCGCCAGCTTCACCGGCCCTGCCGTCGTCAGCACGATGCGGGCGCTCTCTTCGTCCATCTTGCCGTAGCGGATATCCTTGAACAGGCCGCGGGCGGCAAGATCCTTCGCCGGAAAACCGAAGGCGGTCGCCGGCAAGTCAACGACGATGCGTTCCGGATTGGCGATATAGTGGACGGAGAAACGCGGCTCGCGATCGAAATCGATGACGATGCGGGTCCTTGCATCGTCGCCGACGATGCGCGCGCCATAGGCAAGCAGCGGATCCCTGGCCTCGACAGAACTGGCAGCGGCCGGCAGCAGACTAGCAGCCAGAAGCGCCGCCAGAACCCGCCTTGCGAATGTCGATCGCCGCGCTGCGGATTTCGCCGCGATCCGAGCCCTCTTAAACAATAAACCGCCACACCCTATCTGTATTGCGATGGACCCGACGCGGCTGCGGCCAACGTCCTGTGACGAAACACCCGCTGCAGCCTGCCGAATCGCGATCACTTTATCCCCAGTTTGTATGCGTTGCGAAATCCATCAATATTATGGCACATTTGGCTTTTCCCTTGCTATTGTGACACAGAAAACATACAACGAATTTCAGGGTAAAGTGTTGACGGGATAGAGTCGCCGCAAAGGCTGCCAGCCAGATCAGGACCTGGCGCCACACCGGTCATCGTCCGCCGTCTCATGCGCTTCATCCCTAGAACTGGATCCTGATTTTCCGGCTTATTGTCGGAATTCATTGGTGGATCAGCCACCACGCTCTCAGGGAGCAAACTCATCGGACCCGAACGGGTCTTCGTATTTGTCGATCACGCTTGGTTGTTGATGGTTTCGCAGCAGGTTTTATCTGAAGTGTACAGGCCCCGGACCGAAATGGTTCCGGCTGCGGTCTGGCTGCTGCCCTCCCCCTCGCATCAGGCGCGACTTTCATTATCCGGCGCGGCCACAGTGGACCGCATTCTTTCTGTCTCAACAGCAGTCGGGAATGCGCTCTCGCGGCCACGCCGAGGAGCACAGCTTACATGGCAGACAAAATGCTTATCGATGCGTCTCACGAGGAAGAGACGCGCGTCGTTGTCGTTCGCGGGAACCGCATAGAAGAATTTGACTTCGAGTCCCAGCACAAGAAGCAGATCCGCGGCAACATCTATCTTGCAAAGGTAACGAGGGTCGAACCCTCGCTGCAGGCCGCCTTCGTCGATTACGGCGGCAACCGGCACGGCTTCCTGGCCTTCGCCGAAATCCATCCCGACTATTATCAGATACCGCTTGCCGACCGTCAGGCACTGCTTCGGGCCGAGGCCGAGGAGCATCGCCGCGACGAAGACGTCGAGCATGTCGAAACCGCGCCGATGGTCGATCTTTCCAAACAGGATCAGCCGGATGTGGGTATCGTTCCGGCAGAGGCGCCGGAAACGGCTGCCGCAACGGAAGAGACCGCAGCGGTAGAGGCCGCGGCATCACCCGAGGCCACCGAGGAAGCGCCGGCCAAGAAGGCAAGGCCGCGCCGCAGCCGCAAGAAGGTCGTAGAACCGGTTGCCGAAACGACCGCGACCGAGGATGCTGTTCCCACAGACGTCGAAGCCGAAGGCGCTTCGAGCGTCGACAATGAGGATGACGGTTCGACCGGCGGCGCGATGGCTGCGATGGTGGAAACCGACTCGATTTCCGAGGACGTCGATACCAGCAAGCGTCGCCACGATGACGACGACGACGATGACGATCACGGCGAAGAGGAAGTCATCGAATCCGTCGGCGCCGAAGACGCGATGGAAGAAGTGCCGGACCGCGTGCAGCGCAAGCCGCGCAAGCAGTACCGCATTCAGGAAGTCATCAAGCGCCGCCAGATCCTGCTCGTGCAGGTCGCCAAGGAAGAGCGCGGCAACAAGGGTGCAGCCCTTACCACCTATCTCTCGCTCGCCGGCCGCTATTCGGTGCTGATGCCGAACACGGCGCGCGGCGGCGGCATTTCCCGCAAGATCACCAATCCTGCCGACCGCAAGCGCCTGAAGGAAATTGCGCGCCTGCTCGAGGTGCCGCAGGGCATGGGCGTCATCCTTCGCACCGCCGGTGCCAACCGCACCAAGGTCGAGGTCAAGCGCGACTTCGAATATCTGATGCGCCTCTGGGAGAATGTGCGCACGCTGACGCTGGCGTCCACCGCTCCCTGCCTCGTCTATGAGGAAGGCTCGCTGATCAAGCGTTCGATCCGCGATCTCTACAACAAGGATATCAGCGAAGTCATCGTTTCCGGCGAAGAAGGCTATCGTGAAGCGAAAGACTTCATGAAGATGCTGATGCCGAGCCATGCCAAGGTGGTTCAGCCCTACCGCGACATCCATCCGATCTTTTCGCGTTCCGGCATCGAGGCTCAGCTCGACCGCATGCTGCAGCCGCAGGTGACGCTGAAGTCCGGCGGCTACCTGATCATGAACCAGACCGAAGCGCTGGTCTCGATCGACGTCAACTCCGGCCGCTCGACCCGCGAACATTCGATCGAGGACACTGCGCTGCAGACGAACCTCGAGGCTGCAGACGAAGTCGCCCGCCAGCTTCGCCTTCGCGACCTTGCCGGCCTGATCGTCATCGACTTCATCGACATGGAAGAGAAGCGCAACAACCGCGCCGTCGAGAAGAAGCTGAAGGAATGCCTGAAGAACGACCGCGCCCGCATCCAGGTCGGCCGGATCTCGCATTTCGGCCTGCTCGAAATGTCGCGCCAGCGCATCCGCGCTTCGGTTCTCGAATCGACCACGCAGGTCTGCTCGCATTGCGGCGGCAGCGGCCATGTGCGTTCGCAGTCTTCCGTCGCCCTGCATGTCCTGCGCGGCATCGAAGAATATCTGCTCAAGAACACCACGCACAACATCACCGTGCGCACCACGCCTGACATCGCGCTCTACCTGCTCAACCACAAGCGCCAGACGATCGTCGATTATGAGAGCCGCTTCGGCGTTGCGATCATCATCGATGCGGACGGCTCGGTCGGTGCGCAACATTTCGCGATCGATCGCGGCGAACCGGTGGAAAACCCGGTCAAGATCGAAACCCTCTTCAACTTCGCAGCTATTCCCGAGGATGACGACGACGATATCGTCATCGAAGTGGATGAGGAGGAAGACGAGGAACTTGAGGAAAAGCCGGTCGTTTCCGAGCGGCCCGTCGCGGCACGCGCGGAAGGCGACGCTGACGGCAACCGCAAGCGCAAGCGCCGCAGGCGCCGCCGCGGCCGCAACGGCAATGCCGAACAACCCCTATCAGCGGCAGGCGAAGCCGGCGACGAGGATGAGGACGGTGACGACGAGGGCGGCGAAGGTGATGAAAACACCGAGGCCACGCCCGAGACACGCGCTGAAAGCGAGGAATCGCAGCGCCGCAAGCGCCGCCGTCGCGGCAAGCGTGGCGGCCGCCGCAATCGCGCCGAGGATGGCTCCGAACTGACGGCTGGCGAAGCCGGTGAAGACAATGGCGGCGGTGAGGACGAAGGCGACGACGTTTCGAACGACGGCGCTCCGAGCGAAGCCGTAGCGGTCGAGGCGATTGCCGAACAGGCCGACGAAGGCCAGGCCGCGATGGCAGCCGTCGAGAGCGTGCCTGTCATAACCGAAGAGGTAAAGCCCGCCCGTGCCCGCGGCCGCCGCAAACCGGCCGCAGCGCCGGTCGAGGAACCGGTTGCAGAGACGGCCCCTGTGGCCGAGGCCGAACCGGAATTGGTGGAAGCCTCCGCCGATCTCGAAACATCAGTTCAGGAGGAAGCAAAGCCGGTTCGCGCCAACCGCGAATCCAACATCTCCTCCTCCGAGCCAACGGTGAAATCCACCCGCGTCGAGAATGGCGAAGGCGATGACGGCAAGCCGAAGAAAGCCGGCTGGTGGCAGCGCCGTGGCTTCTTCTGAACGCTGATTTTCGGACGTAAACACTGAAATCCGGCCGCGGCTACGCGGCCGGATTTTCGTTTATGGTAACGGCATCGTCGCCGAGCTTGAACCGCCGTGACGTGGATATGTATCTTCTATGATGATCACATATGGGGCGCGATCATGCGGACGAATATCGATATCGATGATGCCTTGCTCGACGCGGCAATGACCGCCGCGGGATTGGCAACGAAAAAGGCCACTGTCGAGCAGGCTTTGCGAAATCTTGTCGAGAAGCACCGGCGGAAAAATGCGATCGCAGATCTCGCGGGGATAGGCTGGGAAGACGACCTCGACGAGATACGTCACGACCTGTCGGACGATACAAGGTGATCGTCGTCGACAGTTCGATCCGATGGCCGAGCGTCTCGGCCTTGGGATCGCCTGCCCCTGCTTGCGATCAGGCGGCCGGGGGATAGAGCAGGTCGACGATGTAGCTGGCGTCGAAGCGGGAATCGAGCATGCCGTAGGTGGAGCGCCAGCCGCCGGCAAGACGCGTCTCGATGAAGGCATCGGCAATGCGCCCTGCCCCAAGGCGATAGAGTTCGGCTGCACCGGCGGCGAGCGCCAGCTGCTCGACGAGCAGGCGCGCGGCACCCTCGTCCTGTTCGCAAAGCGCGATTGCGGCGCGCAGCACGTCGATCGTCTTCTTGCCGGCAGGGCCGAGATCGCGGGCAAGGCCGGCGAAGACCGTTTCGAACAGATCCTTGCCGCGGTTCAGCACGCGCAGCACGTCGAGCGCCATGACGTTGCCGGAGCCTTCCCAGATGGCGTTCACCGGAGCCTCCCGGTAATGGCGGGCGATCGGGCGCTCTTCGATGTAGCCGTTGCCGCCGATGCATTCCATCGCTTCGTAGATCAGCGCCGGCGCGATCTTGCAGCACCAGTATTTGGCCACCGGCGTCATGACGCGGGCATAGGCTGCTTCCTCGGCATTGCCGCGCGCCTTGTCGAAGGCATCGGCAAGACGGAAGGAGAGTGCCGTCGCGGCGGCGACATCGAGCGCCATGTCGGCGAGCACGCGCGTCATGATCGGCTGGTTGACGAGCATCTTGCCGAAGACGCTGCGGCCGCGGGTGTGGTGCACGGCTTCGGCGAGCGAGGCGCGCATCATGCCTGACGAGGCCAGCGCGCAGTCGAGCCGGGTCAGCGTCACCATGTCGAGGATGGTGCGGATGCCGGCGTCCGGCCCCCCGAGCAGGAAACCGAACGTGTCTGAGAATTCGACCTCGCAAGAGGCGTTGGAGCGGTTGCCGACCTTGTCCTTCAGCCGCTGGAACTGCAGACCGTTGGCGGAGCCATCCTCCAGAAGGCGCGGCACAAGAAAGCAGCCCATGCCCTCCTTCGTCTGCGCCAGCATGATGAAGGCATCGCTCATCGGCGCGGACATGAACCATTTGTGTCCGGACAGCCGGTAGATGCCCTCGCTGACCTTTTCGGCAGCGCTCCTGTTGGCGCGCACATCCGTTCCGCCCTGCTTTTCCGTCATGCCCATGCCGATGGTCACGGCGGATTTCTGCATGGCGGGCTTGTTCGACGAATCATATTTGCGCGAGAGAATTTTCGGCGCCCAGTCCTTCTGGACCGCGGGCGAAGCCGAGAGCGCCGCAACGGAGGCGCTCGTCATCGTCAGCGGGCAGAGATGGCCGGATTCCAGCTGCGACGTCAGATAAAACCGCGCGGCGCGAACCTTGTGGGCCTCGTCCTTGGCCTCGGTATCGGCCTGGGGATCCCAGACGGAGGAATGCAGGCCGACCGACATGGAGCGGCGCATCAGCGCATGCCAGGCGGGGTGAAACTCGACGACGTCGACGCGTTCACCGCGCGGACCGTGGGTGCGCAGCTGCGGGGCGCCCTGGTTGGCCATGCGCGCCATCTCCTGCGCCTCCAGCGAGGTGACGTAGCGGCCCATGTTTTCCAGGTCTTCGCGGATGCCGCGCGGCAGGGCCGCCGTCAGGTCGACGATCAGCGGATCGGACCGATAGGCGTTGATGCCGGACCACAGGCTCGGCTGGTTGAGTTCTGCGAGTTTGTCGTCAGTCCGGTTGGCGGAGGTCATAATTCGCTTCTAGTGTAAGAACCCGGCAAAGGGAAACCGGAAGTTATGATTCGGTTCATTCTGCTCTATCGGAATTCGGGCGAAAATGCATGGGGACATAAGCCTTTGCCCACAGCACAAGCTTGCCCCGGCGGGCAGCACTCTTTATAGACCCGCCAGAGACAGCAAGAGGCAGGGTCATGGTCTTTTTCCCCCACCGCCACCTCATCGGCATCAAAGGCCTCACCGAGCAGGATATCACCTATCTTCTCGACAAGGCCGATGAGGCCGTCAAGATCAGCCGCCAGAGAGAAAAGAAAACGTCGACGCTGCGCGGGCTGACGCAGATCAACCTCTTCTTCGAGGCATCGACCCGCACGCAGGCCTCCTTCGAGCTTGCCGGCAAGCGGCTCGGCGCCGACGTCATGAACATGTCGGTCGGCAATTCCTCTGTGAAGAAAGGCGAAACGCTGATCGACACGGCGATGACGCTGAATGCGATGCGCCCCGATGTGCTGGTGATCCGGCATTCGAGCGCGGGTGCGGCCGCCCTTCTCGCCCAGAAGGTCTCCTGCTCGGTCGTCAACGCCGGCGACGGGCAGCACGAACATCCGACCCAGGCGCTGCTCGACGCGCTGACGATCCGCCGCGCCAAGGGCAAGCTTTCGCGCATCATCGTGGCGATCTGCGGCGACGTGCTGCATTCGCGGGTGGCGCGCTCCAATATCCTGCTGCTCAATGCGATGGGCGCCCGCGTCCGTGTCGTCGCGCCCGCGACTCTCCTGCCTGCCGGCATAGCCGAGATGGGCGTCGAGGTCTTCCATTCGATGAAGGAAGGGCTGAAGGACGCCGACGTGGTGATGATGCTGCGGCTGCAGCGCGAGCGCATGTCAGGCGCCTTCGTGCCTTCGGTGCGCGAATACTATCACTTCTACGGGCTCGACGCCGAAACGCTGAAGGCGGCGAAGGAGGATGCGCTGGTCATGCATCCCGGCCCGATGAACCGCGGCGTCGAAATCGCTTCGGAAGTGGCGGACGGTCCGCAGAGCGTGATCGCCGAACAGGTGGAAATGGGGGTCGCCGTGCGCATGGCCGTCATGGAGACGCTGCTCATCTCGCAGAACCAGGGCCCCCGCAGCGATGGAATGATGGCATGAGCAACCCGATCGTCCTTAAGAACGTCCGCATCATCGACCCGTCGCGCAATCTCGACGAGGTCGGGACGATCATAGCCGAAAACGGCATGATTCTCGCCGCCGGCCACAAGGCGCAGAACCAGGGCGCACCTGATGGCGCCGTCATCCGCGACTGCACGGGCCTTGTGGCGACCCCCGGCCTCGTCGATGCGCGCGTCCATGTCGGCGAACCCGGCGGCGAACACCGCGAGACGATCGCCTCGGCGAGCCGGGCGGCGGCCGCCGGCGGCGTCACCTCGATCATCATGATGCCGGACACCGATCCCATCATCGACGACATCGCGCTCGTCGAATTCGTCAAGAAGACGGCGCGGGATACGGCCACCGTCAACGTCTATCCGGCAGCCGCCATCACCAAGGGCCTTGCCGGCGAGGAGATGACGGAGATCGGCCTGCTGATGCAGGCGGGCGCCGTCGCCTTCACCGATGCGCATTCCAGTGTCCACGACACGCAGGTGCTGCGCCGGATCATGACCTATGCGCGCGAATTCGGCGCCGTCGTCTGCTGCGAGACGCGCGACAAATATCTCGGCGCCAACGGCGTCATGCATGAGGGGCTTTTTGCCAGCTGGCTCGGGCTTTCCGGCATTCCAAAAGAAGCCGAGCTTATCCCGCTCGAACGCGATTTGAGGATCGCGCAGCTGACGCGTGGCCGTTATCACGCCGCGATGATCTCGGTGCCGGAATCGGTCGAGGCGATCGAACGCGCCCGCAACCGCGGCGCCAAGGTGACCTGCGGCATCTCGATCAACAATCTTGCGCTCAACGAAAACGACATCGGCGAATACCGCACCTTCTTCAAGCTCTATCCGCCGCTGCGCCCGGAAGACGACCGGGTGGCGATGGCCGACGCCCTTGCGAGCGGTGCGATCGATATCGTTGTCTCCTCGCACGACCCGCAGGACGTCGATACGAAGCGCCTGCCCTTCGGCGAGGCCGAGGATGGCGCGATCGGCCTCGAAACCATGCTGGCGGCAGCGCTCAGACTTCATCATGGCGGCCAGGTGAGCCTGATGCGCCTGATCGACGCCATGTCGACCCGCCCCGCTCAGATTTTCGGCCTGAATGCCGGCACGCTGAAGCCGGGCGCTGCGGCCGATATCGCGCTGATCGATCTCGATGAGCCTTGGCTTGTCGCCAAAGACATGCTTCTCTCCCGCTCGAAGAATACGCCGTTCGAGGATGCACGCTTCAGTGGGCGGGCGGTCGCGACATACGTCTCGGGAAAGCTTGTCCACGCAATTTAGAACCGACACGATCGCCGTCCATCCCCCAGCGGGAGAAGGCTGACTCAAGGATAGGCCACGGAGAGGCTGAGGGGGCATATGTTATCCAATCTCATGTCATGGCAGATCACGCTGCCGATCGCGCTTGCCGCCGCCGTTATCGGTTATCTCTTCGGCTCGATACCGTTCGGCCTGATCCTCACGCGCGCCGCCGGCCTCGGCGACGTGCGCAGCATCGGCTCCGGCAATATCGGCGCGACCAATGTGCTGAGAACAGGAAACCGGACGCTCGCCGCGGCGACGCTGCTGCTCGATGCGCTGAAGGCATCGGCCGCGGCCTGGGTCGTCGGCTATTTCCTCGGTGAGGAAGCCGCGATCATCGCCGGCTTCTTCGCCTTCATCGGCCATCTCTTTCCGGTCTGGATCGGCTTCAAGGGCGGCAAAGGTGTCGCCACCTATATCGGCACCCTGCTCGGCGTCGCGCCGATCATGGTCGTGCTCTTCGCCGCCGTCTGGCTGGCAGTCGCCTTCACCACCCGCTACTCCTCGCTGTCGGCGCTGGTTGCCATGCTTGTCATTCCAGTTGCCTTGTGGATACTGGGCAACGAAAAGGTTGCGGCTGTGATGGCGATCATGACCCTCATCTCCTACTGGAAGCACAAGGCGAATATTTCGCGCCTGATGGGCGGGACGGAAAGCAAGATCGGGGCAAAGGGATAATGGATGCGCTGAGCGCCGGGCCAAAAGGCGTCGTGCTGACCGAGCGGCAAAGAATTGCCTGGCTGCGCCTTATCCGTTCCGACAATGTCGGCCCTGCCACCTTTCGTGACCTCATCAATCATTTCGGTTCGGCCGAGGCAGCACTTGCCGCACTGCCGGAGCTTTCGGCGCGCGGCGGCGCCACACGGGCAATCCGCATCGCCAGCGAGGCCGAGGCGCATCGGGAGCTGGAGGCGGCGCGTCGCTTCGGCGCCCGCTTCGTCGGCATCGGTGAACCGGACTATCCACAAGCGCTGAAGCAGATCGACGGCGCGCCGCCGCTTCTGGCCGTCAAGGGAGCGCTGGCCGCTGCCAAACGACCGGCCGTCGGTATCGTCGGCTCGCGCAACGCCTCGATCGCAGGCGCGAAATTCGCAGCGATGGTGGCGCGTGACTGCGGCCGGGCGGGTTACACCGTGGTCTCCGGCCTGGCACGCGGTATCGACACGTCAGCCCACCGGGCAAGCCTCGACACGGGCACGATCGCAGCACTCGCCGGCGGCCTCGACCAGCCCTACCCGCCGGAGAATATCGGCCTGCTCGAAGAGATAACCGGTGGCAATGGTCTGGCGGTGAGCGAGATGCCCTTCGGCTGGGAACCCCGCGCCCGCGACTTCCCACGCCGAAACCGGCTGATCGCCGGCATCGGGCTCGGCCTCGTCGTCATCGAAGCGGCGACGCGTTCGGGCTCGCTGATCACGGCGCGGCTTGCCGGCGAGTTCGGCCGCCTGGTGTTTGCCGTGCCCGGCTCGCCGCTCGATCCGCGCTGCCATGGCACCAACGGCCTGCTGAAGGACGGCGCTTCGATCGTCACCGCACCCGCCGATGTCATCGAGGCCCTGGCGCCGCTTGCGCAATTCGACCTGTTCCCATCATCGATGGCGGAGAAACCGGCACCTGACGGCAAGGCAATGTCGGTGCCACCCGGCGATTCCGATCGAAACCGCATCATGGATGCGCTCGGGCCGACGCCGGTCGAGATCGACGACGTCATCCGCCATACCGGCCTCGCGGCATCCGCGGTCTATCTCATCCTTCTGGAACTCGATATATCAGGCAGGCTGCACCGGCATCAGGGCGGTCTCGTCTCGCTTTCCGATTGAACCTGGGTACGACATCAGGCGGCGGCTTTGCGAATTGCCGAACCCTGAGTCGAAAACCTTCGACAGACTATCTATAATTGTATTCTATCGATACTCTCCCTTCGGCTGCAGAAGACACAAGAGGTAAAATTGTAGCAAACCCCTTGACCGCGGCGATTTCCCTGTCCATGTCGGAGGGCCGATATCCATGTTGCGGTGTGTGTCGCGCTGGCTTCAACGCTGGCGTCGTTTCCTTTTTAGAGAATCATCATGAATGTTGTAGTGGTGGAATCGCCTGCCAAGGCCAAGACGATCAATAAGTATCTGGGTCCGGGATACAAAGTGCTCGCCTCCTTCGGCCATGTGCGCGATCTGCCTGCCAAGGACGGCTCAGTTCTTCCTGATCAGGATTTCGAAATGCTTTGGGAGGTCGACAGCGCCTCCGCCAAGCGGATGAAGGACATTGCCGACGCGGTGAAGTCCGCCGATGGCCTGTTTCTCGCGACCGACCCGGATCGCGAAGGCGAAGCGATTTCCTGGCACGTTCTTGACATGCTGAACAAGAAGCGCGTGCTGAACGGTAAACCGGTCAAGCGCGTCGTCTTCAATGCGATCACCAAGAAGGCGGTGCTCGACGCGATGGCCGATCCGCGCGACATCGACGTGCCGCTAGTCGATGCCTATCTCGCGCGCCGCGCGCTCGATTATCTCGTCGGCTTCAATCTTTCGCCGGTACTGTGGCGCAAGCTGCCCGGCGCACGTTCGGCCGGCCGCGTCCAATCGGTAGCGCTTCGCCTCGTCTGCGACCGTGAATCCGAGATCGAGCGCTTCATTTCGGAAGAATACTGGAACATCTCGGCGCTTCTGAAGACGCCGCGCGGCGACGAGTTCGAGGCAAGACTGGTTTCGGCGAACGGCAAACGGCTGCAGCCGCGGGCAATCGGCAACGGCGAGGATGCCGGCCGGCTGAAGGCGTTGCTCGAAGGTGCGAGTTATGTCGTCGACACGGTCGAGGCGAAACCGGTCAAGCGCAACCCGGGACCGCCGTTTACGACCTCGACGCTGCAGCAGGCCGCCTCCTCCAATCTCGGCTTCTCCGCTTCGCGCACCATGCAGATCGCGCAAAGGCTCTATGAGGGCGTCGATATCGGCGGCGAGACGGTCGGTCTCATCACCTATATGCGAACCGACGGCGTGCAGATGGCGCCAGAGGCGATCGACGCGGCGCGTAGCGCCATCGTCGACCAGTTCGGCGAGCGCTACATGCCGGAAAAGCCGCGCTTCTACTCGACCAAGGCGAAGAACGCCCAGGAGGCGCACGAGGCGATCCGCCCGACCGATTTCTACCGCTCGCCCGACCGTGTGCGCAAATTCCTCGATGCCGACCAGATCCGGCTCTACGAGCTGATCTGGAAGCGCGGTATCGCCAGCCAGATGGCGTCGGCCGAGATCGAGCGTACGACGGCTGAAATCACCGCCGACAACAAGGGAGAGAAGGCCGGTCTGCGCGCCGTCGGTTCGGTCATCCGCTTCGATGGTTTCATCGCCGCCTATACCGACCAGAAGGAAGATGGCGAGCAGAGCGACGACGGCGACGAGGATGGCCGCCTGCCGGAGATCAATGCGCGCGAGGCGCTCGCCAAGCAGAAGATCAATTCGACGCAGCATTTCACCGAACCGCCGCCGCGCTATTCGGAAGCCTCGCTGATCAAGAAGATGGAAGAACTCGGCATCGGCCGCCCCTCCACCTATGCCGCGACGCTCGCGACGCTGCGCGACCGCGACTATGTGACGATCGACAAGCGCAAACTGATCCCGCAGGCCAAGGGCCGGCTGGTGACTGCTTTCCTCGAGAGCTTCTTCACCAAATATGTCGAATATGACTTCACCGCCGATCTCGAAGAGAAGCTTGACCGGATTTCCGCCGGCGAGTTGAACTGGAAGCAGGTGCTGCGCGATTTCTGGAAGGATTTCTTCGCCCAGATCGAGGACACCAAGGAACTGCGCGTCACCAACGTGCTGGATTCGCTGAACGAGGCACTGGCACCCCTCGTCTTCCCGAAACGGGAGGACGGCAGCGACCCGCGCATCTGTCAGGTCTGCGGCACCGGCAACCTGTCGCTGAAGCTCGGCAAATACGGCGCGTTCGTCGGCTGCTCGAACTATCCGGACTGCAACTACACCCGCCAGCTTTCCTCCGAAAACGGCGGAGAGGCAGACGGTGCTGCGCTCAACGAGCCGAAGAACCTCGGCACCGATCCGACGACCGGCGAGGAGCTGACGCTGCGTTCCGGCCGCTTCGGCCCCTATATCCAGCGCGGCGACGGCAAGGAAGCCAAACGCGCTTCGCTGCCGAAGGGCTGGAAGCCGGAGGACATCGATTATGAAAAGGCGATGGCGCTGATCTCGCTGCCGCGCGATATCGGCAAACATCCCGAATCGGGCAAGATGATCTCGTCCGGCATCGGCCGGTATGGGCCGTTCCTCCTGCACGACGGCTCCTACGCCAATCTGGAAACCGTCGAGGACGTGTTCTCGGTTGGGCTCAACCGCGCCGTAACTGTTATCGCCGAAAAGGCGAAACAGGCCCCAGGGCGGGGTGCGCGCGGCACGCCGGCGGCGCTGAAGACGCTCGGCGATCATCCTGATGGCGGCGCCATCACCGTTCGCGACGGCAAGTACGGCCCTTATGTCAATTGGGGCAAGGTCAACGCCACGCTGCCGAAGGGCAAGGATCCGCAGGCGATCACCGTCGAGGAGGCGCTTGTGCTGATCGCCGAGAAGGCCGGCAAGACCCCTGCGGGCAAGACGGCCAAGGCGAAAGCCAAGCCGAAGGCCGCAGCCGCCGAAGCCAAGAGCACCAAGACGGCCGCCAAACCGAAGGCAACGAAGGCGAAAGCGCCCGCGAAATCGAAAAAGGGCTGACGTGAGCAGAATACCGCGCGAGAGAACGAACCCTGCGGGCAAGCGCCCGGGCAAGACCGGCCGCGCCGGCAAGGATGCTCCCGCCGTCGAGCCGCTGAACATCGTCCACGGCGCCCTGCCCTCGCGCGAGGTGATCCTGCGCTTCATCGCCGATCATCCGCAGAAAGCGTCCAAGCGTGAACTCGCCAAGGCTTTCGGCCTGAAGGGCGACAGCCGGGTCGAGCTCAAGCAGATGCTGCAGGAGCTCGAGCAGGAAGGCATGCTGCAGAAGAACCGCAAGTCCCTGATCCGTCCCGGTGCGCTGCCGCCTGTCACCGTTCTCGATATTACCACACGCGACAAGGACGGCGATCTGATCGGCCGGCCGGCGGAATGGCCGGAGGACCAGGGCGTGGCACCCGCCGTCGCCATCCGCCAGCAATCGCCGGCAGGCCGCCAGGGCAAGGGCAAGGCGCCCGTCGCCGGGCTCGGCGACCGCATCCTGGCGAAGATCTTCCCGGCTGTCGATCGCGGCGGACCGGCCTATACGGCGCGGATCATCAAGGTGATCGACAGGCGCCGCGGCGCCTCGATGGGCGTTTTCCGCACAGCACCCGGCGGCGGCGGCCGGCTGCTGCCGATCGAACGGCGCGGCGAGGAGATGGTCATCGATCCCGACTTCACCGGCGGCGCCACAGACGGCGATCTGGTCGAAGTCGAAATCGCCCGTCTCGGCCGTTTCGGCCTGCCGCGTGCCAAGGTGCTTTCCGTCGTCGGTTCCGTCGGTTCGGAAAAGGCGATCTCGATGATCGCGATCCATGCGCACGGCATCCCGCATGTCTTCCCGCCGGCCGTCATTGCCGAGGCGGAGGCCGCAAGGCCCGCCAGCATGTCGCATCGCGAGGATTGGCGCGACGTGCCGCTGATCACCATCGACCCCGCCGACGCCAAGGACCATGACGACGCCGTCTATGCCGAGCCCGATCCCTCGTCCGACAATCCCGGCGGCGTCCTCGTCACCGTCGCGATCGCCGACGTCTCCTGGTATGTCCGACCCAATTCGCCGCTCGACCGCGAGGCGCTGAAGCGCGGCAACTCGGTCTATTTCCCTGATCGTGTCGTGCCGATGCTGCCGGAGCGCATCTCCAACGATCTCTGCTCGCTGAAAGAAGGCGTCGACCGCCCGGCGCTCGCCGTGCGCATGAGCTTTTCCGGGGAAGGCCGCAAGATCGGCCACACTTTCCATCGCATCATGATGAAGAGTGCCGCCAAGCTCTCCTACCAGCAGGCGCAGGCAGCCATCGACGGGAAACCGGACGATCAGACTGGACCGATGCTTGAGCCGATCCTGAAGCCGCTCTGGCACGCCTATGAGGTGATGAAGCGCGGACGCGACCGGCGCCAGCCACTGGAACTCGATATGCCGGAGCGCAAAATCCTGCTGAAGCCCGACGGCACTGTCGACCGGGTCGTCGTGCCGCCACGGCTCGATGCGCATAAGCTGATCGAAGAGATGATGATCCAGGCGAACGTCTGCGCCGCCGAGACGCTCGAAAAGAAGCGTCAGCCGCTGATCTACCGCATCCATGACGGCCCGACGCTTGCCAAGCAGGAAATCCTGCGCGAGTTCCTGGCCACGCTCGGCATCTCGCTTGCCAAGGGCGGCAACATGCGCGCCAACAACTTCAACGGCATTCTGGCGAAGGCGGACGGCACGCCGCATCAGACCATGGTGAGCGAGATGGTGCTGCGTTCGCAGAGCCAAGCGATCTACGGCCCGGAGAATATCGGCCATTTCGGCCTCAACCTGATGAAATATGCCCACTTCACCTCGCCGATCCGCCGTTATGCCGACCTCATCGTGCATCGCGCCCTCGTCGGCTCGCTCGGCTTCGGCGAAGGCGGCATCACGCCCGAAGAAGAGGCAGCGCTCGACGATATCGCCGCCGAAATCTCGACCTTCGAGCGCCGGGCCATGGCAGCCGAGCGCGAAACTGTCGACCGGCTGATCGCCCACCACCTCAGCGGCCGCGTCGGTGAGGAATTTGCCGGGCGGGTTTCGGGCGTAACGAAATCGGGGCTTTTTATCGCCCTGCCAGACTATGGCGCCGACGGTTTCGTCCCTATATCTACGCTCGGCAGCGACTATTTCATCTATGACGAGGCGCATCAGGCACTCTCCGGTGAAAAGACCGGGCTTGGCTATCGCCTGGGCGACAGCGTCACCGTGAAACTTGCCGAAGCGATCCCGCTTGCCGGCGCACTGCGTTTCGAGATGGTCAGCGAGGGCCGCGAAATGCCGGCGGCGGTGCGTTCCTTCCACAAGGCGGGGCGCCGCGACAGGGGCCAGGTTCGCAAGAAACCTGGAACGAGGCCGCCGCGCGGACGGCACTAAAGCGCGTCGCAATCTTTCAGATTGGCTCCCGCGCTATAGGTCCTTGTTTTCACGCATGTCGTTATCGCGAAACCGCTGCAGAGTTTCGCGCGACGTGTTTTAGATCCGAAGAGGAACATGCGATGAGCACACCGACCGATCCGGCCGCCGCCCGCTACGGCGATACGCCCGAGGTCGAGCGTCCGCTTGGGCGCTCCATCATGCGCGGGCTGATGAACCGCTGCCCGGCCTGCGGCAACGGCAAGCTCTTTCGCGCCTTCCTGAAGCCGGTCGATCATTGCGCCGCTTGTGGCGAGGCGATGCATCACCAACGCGCCGACGACCTGCCGCCCTATATCGTCATCCTCGTCCTCGGCCACGTCGTGGTCGGCGGCTATATGTTGACCGACCTGACCTTCGTGCTGCCGGTCTGGGTCCATCTGGCCATCTGGGCGCCGATCACCGTCATCACCGCGCTTGCCTCGATCCAGCCGATCAAGGGCGGCGTCATCGGCCTGCAATGGGCGCTGCGCATGCACGGCTTCGGTGGCGAGAGCGACGGTCCGGACGATTTTGACATCCCCGGCCGGCCGAATTAGCGCCTTCACCTTCCAGACATATTTAACGTGTAGTGCCAGCCCTCCACCGACCACCACCCAAATGCGGGAGCCGACGATCCTCAAGACCTGACATGGTAAGCATTTCTTGCCCGAACGGGCTTTACATTCCGCAGATGCTCACTCACATCGGAAATACTGCGAAACGGCATCCGTCACCTGGATTTGGCACGTCTGTGTCTATCTATCCGACGGGATCGGCCGATTCGTTCGCGCACCTCTCTAAGGATGGATAAATGTCTCAGCCGAGAACCGGCACACCGGGCGATGTCGAAGAAATCCATTGGCCTTCTCTGGTGGCAGCCGTCTCGTCCATATCAGCCGTTGGCATAGCAATCGGCCTCGGTCTGCCCCTCCTCAGCATCATCCTCGAAAAACGCGGCATCTCGTCCACCCTGATCGGGCTCAACACGGCAATGGCCGGGGTCGCGGCGATGGCCGCCGCACCGATCACCACCAAGCTCGCCCATAAATATGGCGTGGCGCCGACAATGATCTGGGCCGTGCTGATTTCGGCGTTGAGCGCGCTCGGTTTCTATTACGCCCAGGATTTCTGGATGTGGTTTCCGCTGCGTTTCGCCTTCCACGGCGCGACGACGACGCTGTTCATCCTCTCCGAATTCTGGATCAACGCCGCTTCGCCGCCTTCCAAGCGCGGCTTCGTTCTCGGCATCTATGCGACGGTGCTTTCCCTTGGCTTCGCGGCCGGACCACTGCTCTTTTCGATCCTCGGCAGCGACGGCATCTTCCCCTTCCTGATCGGCGCCGGCGCCATCCTGCTTGCCGCCATCCCGATCTTCATCGCTCGCGACGAAAGCCCGGTGCTCGAGGAAAAACCAGAGCTGCATTTCATGCGCTACGTTTTCTTGGTGCCGACGGCGACGGCAGCGGTCTTCATCTTCGGCGCTGTCGAAGCGGGCGGGCTGTCGCTTTTCCCGATCTTTGCCGTGCGCGCCCATTTCACCGAATCGCAGGCCGCACTGCTGCTCACCATGATGGGCGTCGGCAACGTCATCTTTCAGATCCCGCTCGGGCTGCTTTCCGACCGCATCGCCGACAAACGACCGCTTCTGGCCGGCATGGCGCTGATGGGCTTCATCGGCTCGATGATGTTGCCGCTGTTGCTCAACAACTGGCTGCTGATGGCCGGGCTCTTGCTTTTCTGGGGTGGCTGCGTCTCAGGCCTCTATACGGTCGGCCTCAGCCATCTCGGCTCGCGGCTGACGGGCTCCGATCTTGCAGCGGCCAATGCCGCCTTTGTCTTCTGTTATGCGATGGGAACCGTGGCCGGGCCGCAGGCGATCGGTGCGGCGATCGATGTCGCTGGAAATAACGGTTTTGCCTGGGCGATTGCCGCTTTCTTTGGTCTTTACGCCCTACTTTCCGGCATCAGACTGATGTTCATTCGAAAACGGGCTTGACTTTTCGGGCGGGATTCGTAGTTTCGCGCCAGGATTTGCCGTGGAGCCCATCCGGCTTCCACGGCTTTCATTTTCTTAAAGGCAGGACGACCATGGCCAAGGCTACAACAATCAAGATCAAGCTGCTGTCGACGGCCGACACCGGTTTCTTCTACGTCACCACGAAGAACAGCCGCACGATGACGGACAAGATGACGAAGACGAAGTACGACCCGGTTGCGAAGAAGCATGTCGAGTTCAAGGAAACCAAGATCAAGTAATCACTTGGCCTGACGGATTTCAAAAAAGCGCGCGCCCTCGGGTTGCGCGTTTTTTATTACTCAGATTGATCGTCTTTAAAAATGATAGCGCAAACAGACAAAACGCCGCCCTTCCATCTTCGGGAAGTGGCGGCGTTTTCTTGAAAGGGGGTCGGCCAGCATGCAAAACGGCACGAGGAACCGCTATAACTTGCCTACTAGCCGACCGACCCCACGACCCAGGAGATGCGGCGGACCTGAGCATCATGGGGTATCGACAACTCCTCAACGGGAGCGCTTCTCTTATGAGCCGATAATTTGCGCAAAAATGAAAGAAAATCAACAAATTCTTAATGATGAATTTTCTGATCTTGATTCTATGGTTAAAAGTCCAGATTTGGGACATACAAAGATTGATCGGCTCTGCTTGAACTCGAAGCGTAGCATTTCGCTCTTCGAAGAAATTCGACACTATAGCTTAACAACTTACGCCTCCCCTCCCCTTACGTGAGGTGACGTCGCCGCAATCTATTTGACCCTGTCGGCGGCCGGCATTTTTTATAGTCTTCATTTCATTTAGAGCTGCGGCCTGACACTTTCGAGACTATCGCGCGGCAACACATCCGCAGCAACGCGGCGAGTCCATTTTTGGGCTATTGACTTGCGAAATTTTCGCCCCGCGTGGCGCAAGCGAAAATTAAAAATCGGTAACAATTGGCTTACCGCAGTGGAAAACCCGCAAATGGCGCGTATGGCAGCAAGTGATTCGCTACGCGGCCGCGGCGACCACACGGTTTCGGCCGGTGTTCTTGGCCTCGTAAAGAGCCAGATCCGCCTGTTTCATGAGCTGGTCGGGGGTCAGTACCGACGCAATACGCGAGGCGATGCCGAAGGAAGCAGTGACGTTCAGCGCCCCCCCGGCGTGTTTCAGCATGAAGGGAGCGCTTTCGATCGCTGCACGCAGGCGCTCGGCGACGGCGGCGGCAATTTCCGGCGAGGTGTCGGGCATCACGACAACGAATTCCTCTCCACCGTAGCGGCAGGCGAGATCGGCACCGCGGATGGTCGACCGGACGCGATTTGAAAATTCCCGCAGCACCTCGTCGCCGCCGTCATGGCCGTAGGTGTCGTTCACATGCTTGAAGCGGTCGATATCGGTGATCAGCACAGAAAGCGGCCGGCCCCGCGCCATCGAACGGTTGAAGAGCACGTTCAGGTGATTGTCGAGATAGCGCCGGTTATAAAGGCCGGTCAGCGGATCGGTCACGGCAAGCTCGATCGTCTGCTTGACGCTGGCGCGCAGGCGGTCGTTATAGCGCTTGCGGCGGATCTGCGTCAGGCTGCGGGCAACCAGCTCATTGGGATCGACCGGGCGGATGATGTAGTCGTTGACGCCGAGATCGAGCGCGCGCACGACCATTTCGTCAGCGCCCTGCTCGGTGATGATCAGGATCGGCAGGAAGCGGGTGCGCTCCAGCGAGCGCAGCTGCGAGCAGAGGCGAAGCGGATCGTAGTCGTCGAAGTTGGCGTTGACGATGACGAGATCGAACGCGCTTTCGGCCGCCTCGAAGAGGGCGGCCTGCGGATCGGAGAGGGCAAGCACGTCGGCGACGGGCTTCAGCGCCTTTATGATGCGCTCCTGCGAATTGGCGCGGCCGTCGACGAGCAGGACCTGAGCGGTCTCGTCGGCGCGGCCCTCGCCTGCCCGTGTGAGGTCATCGATGCCCATCGTATGGGCGGTGTCGGCGCGGATACGCAACTCATCGCTCAACGTCTTCAGCCGCAGCAGGCTCTTCACCCGGGAAATCAGCTGCAGATCGTTGACCGGCTTGGTGAGAAAATCGTCAGCGCCGGCCTTCAGGCCGCGTACGCGATCGGTCGGCTGGTCGAGCGCGGTGACCATGACGACTGGAATATGGGCGGTCTTCTGGCTGGCCTTCAGCCGCTCGCAGACCTCAAAACCGTCTATGCCGGGCATCATGATGTCGAGCAGGATGAGATCGACCTGGTTGCGCTCGCAGATCGCCAGTGCGGTGTAACCGTCGGCTGCGGTCATCACGTCGAAATACTCCGCAAGCAGCCGCGCTTCGAGCAGCTTCACGTTGGCCGGAATATCGTCAACCACCAGTATTCGCGCAGTCATCAGCGTCTTTCCGATGCGTCAGGCATCGCCCAGATAGGTCTTGATCGTCTCGATGAATTTCGGAACCGAGATCGGCTTGGAAACATAGGCCTCGCAGCCGCCCTGGCGGATCCGCTCCTCGTCGCCCTTCATCGCGAAAGCCGTAACGGCGATGACGGGAATCACGTGCAGCTCGTCGTCTTCCTTCAGCCATTTCGTGACTTCGAGGCCGGAGACTTCGGGAAGCTGAATATCCATCAGGATGAGATCGGGGCGATGCTTGCGCGCCAGATCGAGCGCCTCCATACCGTTTCTGGTCTGGATCGTCGTATAACCGGACGCCTCGATGAGGTCGCGAAAGAGCTTCATGTTAAGCTCGTTATCTTCTACAATCATCACCTGTTTGGGCATGACAAGCTGTCCCTACGTCCGTTCGCGCAGCGGTTCGTCCCATGACAAAGGCACATGCGGACAAAAGCTGCGTGAAACCGATAGCGCACGCTACCGGTATTTGGTTGAAGAAAAGGTAACTTACCCAGCGAAATGCAAAGCAACTTCAAGACTTCGAAACAACAGGCCGCCGACCCGCACGAGACAGCGATCGCCGTGCTCGGCTGGCTTGCCGACGATCCCGACATGTTCGGCCGCTTCCTCGCCCTGACGGGTGTGGCGCCCGGCCAGGTGCGCAACGCCGTAAACGATCCGGGATTCCTTGCCGGCTTGATGGATTTTCTGATGAACCACGAACCGACGGCCATGGCCTTCTGCGCGGCGAGCGGAATCAGCCCAGAGACCGTGACGGCGGCCTGGCGGCATTTCTCGTCACCGGGCCTCGATTCCGGAGAATACTGACCGTGACCTCCGGGGAATTCGACATCTCGCATATCCACCTCGGCGAACGGCCGTTGATCGTCTGCGACGTCGACGACGTCGTGCTGCAGTTCATAGGTCCCTTCCAGCTTTTCCTTCAGAGCCAGGGTCACGCGTTTCTGCCGCGATCGTTCCGGCTGCACGGCAACATCGTCTCGCAAACCGACGGCGTGGAGATCGAGGATCAAGAGGTCAGCCGGCTGATCGACGAATTCTTCGAGGCACAAGAGCTGTGGCAGACGCCGCTCGACCGCGTCGTCGAAACGCTCGACGGGCTTTCGGAAGAGGCCGATGTGCTTTTCCTGACAGCCATGCAGCCGCGGTTCCAGAACCAGCGCCGTCGCCTGCTCGACAGGATGGGCCTGCTCTTTCCGCTGCTTGCCACCGAACAACCCAAGGGGCCGATCGTTCACGCATTGCATGCCAGCCGCTCCCTTCCCGTCGTCTTCATTGATGATATGGCGCGCAATCTGCATTCCGTCAGGGATCACGTCGCCGATTGCCTGCTGATTCACCTGATGCCGAACTCGCCCGTCCATCGTTTCGCACCGGCCGCCGCTGACGACATCACCCGCGCCACCGACTGGACGCATGCGGCCGAGCTGATCGAGGCGCATTTTCTTTCCGGCACCTTCACGCACGCAGTTCCAGCCGCATGAGCGGACGGCCGTCCTTGCGCCGAGCTATCGTCTCGAAACCGGCGGCATCGAAGATCGCCGTCGAGCCGATGCAGAGCGTCACGGATTTCGATTGCTTCACATGATCGATCGGACAGGCTTCGAGCAGCCGCGCTCCCTGGCGCCGCGCATGGTCGATCGCGCCGGCGAGCAGGTGGTTGCTCATTCCCTTGCCGCGCAGTTTGGGCAGCAGGAAGAAGCAACTGACGGCCCAGATGGATGGATCATGCGCATCGCCTTCCTCCAGCGGCTGCGAGACGGTGCGCGGCGAATTGAACTGCGGTACGTCGTGGCGCGGCCCGACTTGCACCCAGGCGACCGGCGCGCCGTCGGCATAACAGAGGATGCCCGGCGGCGGACCCGCCTTGATCCGCTCCCGCATATGCGCCTTGCGCTCGTCGGCCGGCATCTTCGTCCTCACCGCATGCGGCAGGCGCAATGCGACGCACCAGCAGTTATAGAAGCCACCCTGCGGCCCGAACACGATTTCGAAGTCGTCCCAGCGTTCTGGCGTTACCGGCTCGAAACGAAGGTCGTTATCCAAAGGCAAAGCTCCCGCCCTCTCTTGAGACTCGGAAGCTTAAGGCGTAATGTCCCGGCGTTCAATCTTTGTTCTCATCATGACGCCCGCGCCTGACAAGACACCCGGCTTCTGTCGCGACTGCCTTGCCGAGCAGAAGGGCGAGGTGCGCCGTTGCGTTTCCTGCGGCAGCCCCCGTCTCGTGCGCCATCGCGAACTCTACGCCTTGACGCTTGCCCATATCGATTGCGACGCGTTCTATGCGGCCGTCGAGAAACGCGACAATCCGGAACTTGCCGACAAGCCTGTCATTATCGGCGGCGGCAAACGCGGTGTGGTTTCCACCGCCTGCTATATCGCCCGCATCCACGGCGTACGTTCGGCCATGCCGATGTTCAAGGCGCTGGAGGCCTGCCCTCAAGCGATCGTCATTCGCCCCGACATGGAGAAATATGTCCGGGTCGGACGCCAGGTGCGCGCCATGATGCAGGATCTGACGCCGCTGGTGCAGCCGCTTTCGATCGACGAGGCCTTCCTGGAGCTCGGCGGCACCGAGAGGCTGCATCACGATCCGCCGGCGCGCACGCTCGCCAAATTCGCCCGCCGCATCGAAAGCGAGATCGGCATCACCGTTTCGGTCGGGCTTTCCTATTGCAAATTCCTCGCCAAGGTCGCCTCCGATCTGCAGAAGCCACGCGGCTTTTCGGTCATCGGCCGCGAGGAAGCGGTCGAGTTCCTGGCGCCGCGTCCCGTCACCACTATCTGGGGTGTCGGCAAGGCCTTTGCGGCGACGCTGGAGGCGGACGGCATCCGCACCATCAGCCAGCTGCAGCAGATGGAGGAAAACGACCTGATGCGCCGCTACGGCAGCATCGGCCAGCGGCTCGCACGGCTGTCGCGCGGCATCGACGACCGCGACGTGCATCTCAATGATGCGGCCAAGAGCGTTTCGTCCGAGACCACCTTCTTCGACGACATCTCGCGTTATGACGATCTGGTGCCGATCCTGCGCAACCTCTCCGAAAAGGTCTCCTGGCGGCTGAAGAAAAACGACATTGCCGGCCAGACCGTGGTCTTGAAGATGAAGACCGCCGATTTCAAATCGCGCACCCGCAACCGCAAGCTCGAAGACCCGACCCAGCTTGCCGACAGGATCTTCCGAACCGGGCTCGAGCTTCTCGAAAAAGAGACTGATGGTACGAAGTTCCGCTTGATCGGCATCGGCGTCACCGATCTCGGCGATGCCGCCCGCGCCGATCCGCCCGATCTCATCGACCGGCAATCGGGCCGGCGGGCGGCGGCCGAAGCGGCGATGGACAAGCTGCGCGACAAATTCGGCAAGAAGACGGTCGAGACCGGCTATACATTCGGCAGCGGCAAGCGCGATCGCTAGAGCATGATGCCGAAAAGTGTGAGCGGTTTTCGGACGACATCATGCTCTAACTATATAATGTAGAACAGGATTCAGATTTTAGGCCGAGCCGGCCTAAAATCATCCTGTTCTAGCGCATAACCCCGAAAATCGGAATCGATTTTCGGAAAGGATTATGCGCAGATTCAAAGTGATAGAGCGTCCTTAGCGCGTCTGAAGACGCGCGGCGCTCTAACGCGTGAAACCTGCGGGTGGTCCGGCCTATAAAATCTTCCTTAAACTTCGTCCCATAATGTGCCGGGCAAGTATTGCGTATGGTTGGGTCTCATGTTCTCGCGTCTCGTCTTCGGCCTCGGCTTGCTGTCGGCCACCGCACTCGTGCACCCCGCTCTTGCCGCGGATGGGCGCACGCTGCAGATCATCGTCTCGAAGGACAAGCAGTCGCTTGCGGTCTATGATGGCACCGAGGTCGTCGCGACCTCGAAGGTCTCGACCGGCAAGGACGGCCACACGACGCCGAGCGGCATATTTTCGGTGCTGGAAAAGCAGAAATACCACGAATCCAATCTCTATTCCAACGCCCCGATGCCGTTCATGCAACGGCTGACCTGGTCCGGCATCGCGCTGCACGAATCCAATTCGGTGCCGCGTTATCCGGCCTCGCATGGCTGCGTGCGCATGCCCGGCACCTTCGCAAAAATGCTCTATGGGATGACCGACCGCGGTGTCCCCGTCATTATCAGCGACGGTGAACTGGCGCCGCAACCGATCGACCATCCGACGCTTTTCCATCGGCAAGGACCGGCGGCGATGCCGCTGCTTTCGGATGTCGAGCTGCGGCCCTCCATGCCCGACGGCCTCGGGGAGCCGGTACAGGTGGCGATGAACGACACGGCTGCGATGCCGATGCCGGCCGTGCCGCCGATTGCAGCGCCCGAACCCGAGCCGCCGTCCGAGCCGATCAGCATGCTCGTTACGCGACGGACACTGCGCGAGACGGTGATCGACATCCAGACCCTGCTCAACCAGCTCGGCTTTTCAGCCGGCAATCCGGACGGCTTGCTCGGTCCGTCGACCGTGCAGGCGATCAAGGCTTTCAAGACATTGCGGCCGACGGAATTCGCCGCCGACAGGAACCTGGTCTCAGACACGCTCCTCAGGGAAGTCTATGCCGCGGCAGGCAAGGGCGAGCCGCCGAACGGCGTCATCATGGTGCGGCAGGCCTTCAAGCCCCTCTTCGAAGCGCCGGTGACGATCGCCGATCCGGGACTGGCGCTCGGCACGCATTTCTTCACGTTGCATGCCGTCGATGCAAAGGCCGGCACAGCGGAATGGCTCAGCATCACGCTCGCGAACAATCTCTCCCGCGAAACGATGAAGCGGCTCGGCATCACCAATCAGGAAAGCTCGATCATCACAGGCAAGCCGATCGCCCGTTCGCTCAGCCGGATTAGCATCCCCGATGAGACCCGCCGCAGGATCAACGCCCTGATCGCGCCCGGCTCGACGCTGACGATCTCCGATACCGGCCTCGGCCGGGAGACCGGCGAAGGCACGGATTTTATCACCATCACCCGCGGGTGACGTGGGGCTGATCAGACCAGTTCAACGTCGACGACGCCGGGGGCGGCGCGAAGGGCGGCGGCAATCTCCGGCGTGATGCGGTATTTCTCCGGCAGCGCCACTTCCACCTCGCGCTTGCCATCCTCTTTGATGACGATGAAGGAAACGAGGCCATCACCCTTGGCGTTCAAATGGCCGGCGACCATCCTCAGCGGTCCGGAATCGCGGACATAGACGCGCAGCGCCTTCTGCATCTGCAGTGACTTTTCCTCCAGCGACTGGATCGTCTGGATGCGCAGGCCGATGCCCTCCGGCCGCTCCTCGCCCGTCGCGGTTAGCACGAAGGATTTGCCTGACTCCAATACGTCGCGATACTGGTTCAGCATTTCCGAAAACAGCACCGCTTCGAACTGGCCCGAAGAATCGGAGAAGACGATGATGCCCATCTTGTTGCCGGTGCGGGTCTTGCGCTCCTGCTTCGAGATGACGGTGCCGGCAAGGCGGGCATTGGCCGCGCCCTGTTTGATGGCGGCGGAAAACTCGGCAAAGGTCTGCACCCGCATCTTCTGCAGGATGTTGTTGTAGGAATCGAGCGGGTGGGCTGTCAGATAGAAGCCGAGCACCTGGAATTCCTTGAGCAGCCGCTCGGAGGGGAGCCAGGGCGAGAACGGCGGCAGCGAGATCTTCTCAGGCCCCGACGTCAGCGTGCTGCCGAAAATGTCCGACTGGCCGCTCAGCTTGTTCTCCTGGGCGCGTTGGGCATAACCGAGAACACGGTCGAGGCCGGCTGCCAGCTGGGCGCGGTCCATGTCGAAACAATCGAAGGCGCCGGCATAGATCAGGCTTTCGAGCACGCGACGATTGACCTGACGCGGATCGATGCGCAGGCAGAAATCTTCGATGCTGGCAAAGGGCTTGTCGCCGCGCACCTCGACGATATGGTCGACGGCGGATTCGCCGACACCCTTGAGGGCGGCGAGCGCGTAATAGATGCGGTTGGCGCCGGTCTCGAAATGGCGGAAGGAGGTCTGCACCGAGGGTGCGATCACCTCGATGCCGAGGCGCTTGGCATCCTGGCGGAAATCATTGACCTTTTCCGTATTCGACATGTCGAGCGTCATCGAGGCGGCGAGGAATTCGACCGGATAATGCGCCTTCATGTAGGCCGTCTGGTAGGAGACGATGGCGTAAGCGGCGGCATGCGACTTGTTGAAGCCGTAATTGGCGAACTTCGCCAGCAGTTCGAAGATATTGTCGGCCTGCGGTTTCGATACGCCGTTCTTGACCGCGCCGACGACGAAGCGTTCGCGCTGCTGGTCCATCTCGGCCTTGATCTTCTTACCCATGGCGCGGCGCAGAAGGTCGGCTTCGCCCAGCGAATAGCCGGAAAGTACCTGGGCGATCTGCATCACCTGTTCCTGATAGACGATGACACCCTGGGTTTCCTTGAGCAGGTGGTCGATCATCGGATGGATCGATTCCAGCTCTTCGTCGCCGTGCTTGCGGGCATTGTAGGTCGGGATATTCTCCATCGGGCCCGGGCGGTAGAGCGCCACCAGCGCGATGATGTCCTCGATGCAGTCCGGCTTCATGCCGATCAGCGCCTTGCGCATGCCCGCACTTTCCACCTGGAACACGCCGACCGTCTCACCGCGCGACAGCATCTCGTAGGTCTTCTTGTCGTCGAGAGGAATGGCTGCGAGATCGACCTTGATGCCGAGCTTGGCGACGAAATCGACCGCGACCTTCAGCACGGTCAGCGTCTTCAGGCCGAGGAAGTCGAACTTGACGAGGCCCGCCTGCTCCACCCATTTCATGTTGAACTGGGTGACCGGCATATCCGAACGCGGATCGCGATACATCGGCACCAGTTTGGAAAGCGGCCGGTCGCCGATGACGATGCCGGCGGCATGGGTCGAGGCATGGCGGTAAAGCCCCTCGATCTTCTGGGCGATGTCGAGCAGGCGCGCGACAACCGGTTCCTTTGCCGCCTCCTCCTGCAGCTTCGGCTCCTCCTCGATCGCCTTGGACAGCGGCGTCGGATTGGCGGGATTATTCGGCACGAGTTTGCAGATCTTGTCGACCTGGCCATAGGGCATCTCAAGCACGCGGCCGACATCGCGAAGGGCGGCGCGTGCCTGCAGCGAACCGAAGGTGATGATCTGCGCCACCTGCTCGCGGCCATACTTGGCCTGGACATAGCGGATCACCTCTTCGCGGCGGTCCTGGCAGAAGTCGATGTCGAAGTCGGGCATCGAGACGCGTTCCGGATTGAGGAAGCGCTCGAAGAGCAGCGAAAAACGCAAGGGATCGACGTCGGTGATCGTCAAGGCATAGGCGACCAGCGAACCGGCGCCCGAACCGCGGCCGGGACCGACCGGAATGTCATGCTGCTTGGCCCATTTGATGAAATCGGCAACGATCAGGAAGTAACCGGGGAAACGCATGCGCTCGATGACGCTGAGTTCGAAATCCAGCCGTTCGCGATAATCCTTCTCCTCGTAACCCGGCGACATGCCGAGTGTTGCAAGCCGCATGTCCAGCCCTTCGACCGCCTGGCGGCGCAGCTCGCTCGCCTCGGCGCGTTCGGCCTCCTCGGCATCGTCGGTCGCACCGGTGAAGCGCGGCAGGATCGGCTTTCGCGTCTTCAGCACGAAGGAGCAGCGCGTGGCGATCTCGATCGTATTTTCCAGCGCTTCCGGCAGGTCGGCGAAGAGCTTGACCATCTCGGCCCGGCTCTTCAGATAGTGATCCGGCGTCAGGCGAAAGCGGCTGTCGTCGGAGACGATGGCGTTGTGCGCGACCGCCATTAGCGCATCATGGGCGTCGTAATCGTCGCGGGTCGGAAAAAAGGCCTCGTTGGTCGCAACCAGCGGCAGGTCGTGGGCATAGGCAAGCCCGATAATCTTCTGCTCGTGCCGCTTGTCGTAGGTGCCGTGCCGCTGCAGCTCGACATAGAGCCTGTCGCCGAAGAGGCGCTTCAGCGTGAGCAGCCGGGCTTCCGCCTGAGCGGGATGGCCTTCCTTGATCGCCACGTCGACCGGCCCGGTCAAGGCGCCGCTCAATGCGATCAGCCCTTCCGTGCCTGCCTCCTCCAGCCAGGAGGCGCTGACATGAACGGCCTGGTTGCTTTCGCCGCCGAGATAGGCCCGGCTGACGAGATCGACCAGCCGTTCGTAACCGGCATCCGTCGCGGCGAGAAGAACGATCGACGGCAGCTTGACCAGGGCCTGCTGGCTGCCGCGCTTTTCCGTCTCCAACCCGTCTCCCATATCGATCGAGACCTGACAGCCGATGATCGGCTGCAGGCCGTCTTCCATCGCTTTCTGGGAGAATTCGAGGGCGACGAACAGATTGTTGGTATCGGTAATCGCAATCGCCGGCTGGCTGTCGCCGGTCGCCTTGTAGAGGATCTTCTTCAGCGGCAGTGCGCCCTCGAGAAGCGAATAGGCGGAATGGACCCTCAGGTGGATGAAGCCTGGCGTGCCGCCGGTCGCCTCACCCGTTGAACCCTTTGCCGTATCCGCCATGACATGCCTTCCCAATCACCCGAATGAATCGGACGCATTGTCGGCATAGAGGGCGATGATGTCCAGAAGAAGTCCCGCGGCCGGACCGCATGAGTACCATGCGATCCCCTGAAAAGTTTAGAGCGCAATCACGATGAGCGAGAAGCTGGCAACGAACATTGCGATGGAGGTGAATGCTGCGATATCACGGATCATGTCAGTCATCGGGCTCTCCTTTACTCGTTATGTTTTCAATTTGTTCCATGTATGTTCCGTTGTCAACAGGAATCTTTTCCTTCTTTCTTATGTCCGAAAAATGCGGGAATGTGCCCCTGCGGATTGCTGGGAGCCGGCACTCGACGTGACGGGCAGCAGGTTGCTCCCTTCTCGGCCTGCCCCAGATCGGTCACGGCGCCTGGACGGCCAGCCTCCACGGCGGCCCGCTTATTTCTGGTCTTCGTTCCCCTTTCGTTCTTTACACATCGCAGCATATTTGCCAGCATCGGCGGGCTGAGAGGAGAACGACATGTTGGATATTACGATGCTGAACGAATTCGTCGTGGAGGCGAAGGCTGCGACCTATGTCGGCGGCGGCGTGGCGCGTACGTCCTGCCGGCCGAATTCCCACGATATCGGTTACGAACGCGGCGGCTGGCGCTATCTCGACAGTTATTTCGGCGGGACCGATTTCGCCGGGCAGGAAGTGGTGTGGCTTGCCGACGAGCCCGTCTGGGCGATGAATTATTTCGGCTGCGTCATTGCCCCGAAGCTCATCGACGGCGCAGCAGCAGGAACGGTGATCAAGACGGCACTTTCTGCGATGTATCGCGAGGGCCGGTTTCTTGGCGGGATGGAATTCGACCATCCTTTCGGCCGCTATATCGACAGCAGCGAAGGCGGTTGCGAGCGGTTCATCGGCCACGAATGCATCATGGTCGATGGCCAGAAGGTCTATATGCTCGACTACCGCGGCGGGCTGGTCATCCCCTGACCGCAGTCTTTAAAGTGTATCGCATCAATCCGGATTCATGCGAGGCGCTTTAAGTCTTTGATTTGTGCATACGTTATCCCAAAACCGCTGCACCCTTTTGGGCGACATGCATCAGAAATCGACGATCTTGCCATCGGATATCGTCACGCGCCGATCCATGCGGCGGGCGAGCTCGTGATTATGGGTGGCGATGAGGGCAGCAAGGCCGGACTGGCGCACCAGCGCTTCCAGCGCGTCGAAGACGTAGCTTGCCGTTTCAGGGTCGAGATTGCCGGTCGGCTCGTCGGCAAGAAGCAGTGTCGGCGCATTGGCGACGGCGCGGGCAATCGCAACGCGCTGCTGCTCGCCGCCGGAAAGCTCGCCGGGGCGATGCGAGCCGCGATGGCCGATGCGCATATAATCGAGAAGTTGGCCGGCCCGCTCTCCGGCTTCCTTCCAGGAAAGCCCGGCGATCAGCTGCGGCATCATGATATTTTCGAGCGCCGAGAATTCCGGCAGCAGGTGGTGGAACTGATAGACGAAGCCAATTTCGCTGCGGCGGATGGCGGTGCGTTTCTCGTCGCTCAGACCGTCACAGGCATGGCCGTTGATATTGACCTCACCGCCGTCCGGATGCTCCAGCAAGCCGGCAACATGCAGCAGTGTCGACTTGCCGGTGCCGGAAGGGGCGACGAGAGCGACAATCTCCCCCTTCGATATCGAAAAATCCGCGCCCTTCAGGATCGAGAGCAGCGTACCGCCCTGCCCGTAATGGCGCTGGACGCCGGTAAGCTGGAGAACGACGTTGCGTTTCATGAAGGCGGCATTCCTTATTCGTAGCGCAGGGCCTGCACCGGATCGAGCCTGGAGGCACGCCAGGCCGGGAAGATGGTCGCGATGAAGGAGAGCGTCAGCGCCATGGCGACGATCGAGATCGTTTCGCTCAGATCCATCTCGGCCGGCAGCTGGCTGAGGAAATAGACCTGCGGATTGAAGAGCACGGTGCCGGAGATCCAGGAGAAGAACTGGCGGACGGATTCGATGTTGACGCAGACGAGGACGCCGAGCAGCACACCGGCAATGGTGCCGACGATGCCGATCGCCGCCCCGGTCATGAAAAAGATGCGCATGATCGCGCCGGCGCTGGCGCCCATGGTGCGCAGGATGGCGATATCGCTGCCCTTGTCCTTCACCAGCATGATGAGGCCGGAGATGATATTCAGCGCCGCGACGAGCACGATCAGCGTCAGGATCATGAACATGACGTTGCGCTCGACCTGCAGCGCCGAGAAGAAGGTCTGGTTGCGCTGGCGCCAGTCGGTGATGGCGATCTGGCGGCCGGCCGCTTCCTCCACCTTGGGCCTCAGATCGTCGATATCGTCGGGATTATCGACGAAGAGCTCGATCGACTGCACCAGTCCCTCGGCATTGAAATAGAGCTGCGCTTCCTCGAGCGGCATGAAGATGATCGAGGAGTCATATTCCGACATGCCGATCTCGAAGAGGCCGGAGATCTTGTAGGACTTGATGCGAGGGCTGACGCCCATCGGCGTGATGTCGCCATCTGGTGACGTCAGCGTAATGAGATCGCCAACGCGCAGACCAAGCTGATCGGCCATGCGGCTACCGATCAGCACGCCATCGCCGGAGGCATAACCCACCATGTCGCCTGATTTGATGTTGTCGGAGACCGTCTTGAGCTTGGTCAGATCCTCGGCGCGAGCGCCGCGCACCAGAGCGCCGGTGCTGCCGCCGGCTTGGGCGGAGGCGAGCACCTGACCTTCCACGAGCGGTAGCGCCATCTTGACACCGGGCACGCCGGCGAGCTTGCTGCTGAGGACAGGATAATCGGTGAAGGGGCCGTCGACCGGCTGGACAATCATGTGGCCGTTGATGCCGAGGATGCGCGAGACGAGCTCGGTGCGGAAGCCGTTCATCACGGCCATGACGATGATCAGCGTCGCAACGCCGAGCATGATACCGACAAAGGAGAAACCGGCGATGACCGATATGAACGCTTCCTTGCGGCGGGCGCGAAGATAACGCCACGCCACAAGGCGTTCGAAGGTGGAAAATGGCTTGCCAGCCGGACCCAAGCCGGATTTCGAACTCCGGTCCACTGCTGCCTCTGCCATTTCGCCTCCGTTTCCTTAAGCCACGAACCGATTGATCGCCGCTTCGATGGTCATCGTTTCGCGGGCGCCGGTCTTGCGGTCCTTCACTTCCACTTCGCCGTTTGCGACCGCGCGCGGGCCGGCGATGATCTGGACGGGTACACCGATCAGGTCGGCGGTCGCGAATTTCGTGCCGGCCCGGTCGTCGGTATCGTCATAGAGCACATCCTTACCGGCCTTGCTCAGCGCGGCATAGATCAGCTCGCAGGTATCGTCACAGGCCTGATCGCCCGCCTTCATGTTGATCACCACGATATCGAAGGGTGCGACCGACGCCGGCCAGATGATTCCGTTATCATCATGCGATGCTTCGATGATGGCGGGAACAAGGCGTGTCGGGCCGATACCGTAGGAACCCATGTGAACGAAGTGTTCCTTGCCGTCAGGTCCCTGCACTTTCGCGCCCATCGGCTCGGAATATTTCGTGCCGAAATAGAAGATGTGGCCGACCTCGATACCGCGCGCCGACAGGCGGTCGCCTTCAGGAACGGCGTTGAAAGCCGCCTCGTCGTGCATCTCCGAGGTCGCCGCATAGAGCGAGGTCCATTTGTCGAAGATCGCCTGCAGGCCTTCGACATTGTCGAAATCGGTGTGTTCACCAGGAATATCGAAATCGACGAAATCCTTGTGGCAGAAGACTTCGGATTCGCCGGTATCGGCGAGAATGATGAATTCATGGCTGAGCTTGCCGCCGATCGGGCCGGTATCGGCGCGCATCGGGATGGCGCGCAGGCCGAGCCTGTCGAAGGTTCTGAGATAGGCGGCGAACATCTTGTTGTAGGAATGCTCCGCCGCTTCGCGCGTCAGATCGAAGGAATAGGCATCCTTCATCATGAATTCGCGCGAGCGCATGGTGCCGAAGCGCGGACGGATCTCGTCACGGAACTTCAGCTGGATATGATAGAGATTGAGAGGCAGGTCCTTATAGGACTTGACGGAGGAGCGGAAAATATCCGTCACCATCTCTTCGTTGGTGGGGCCGTAGAGCATCGGCCGATCCTGGCGGTCCTTGATGCGCAGCATCTCCTTGCCGTAGGCGTCGTAGCGGCCGCTCTCCTGCCAGAGCTCGGCCGATTGCAGGGTCGGCATCGAAAGCTCGATGGCGCCGGCACGGTTCTGCTCCTCACGGATAATGGCGTTGACCTTGTCAAGCACGCGTTTGCCGAGCGGCAGCCAGGAATAAATGCCCTGCGACTGCTGGCGGATCATGCCAGCGCGCAGCATCAGCCGATGGGAGACGATTTCCGCCTCCTTGGGATTTTCCTTAAGGATGGGCATGAAATAGCGAGACAGACGCATGGCGGATTCCGGAGCAGTTGAGATCCCGCAGCAGGCGGAATCGAAAGACCATTGTTAATGTCGGGAGCGTTCATAGCCGCTTCGCGGCAGGAAGGAAACCCGCAACGGATGCCGGCAACCTCCCGGAAGCGCATGTTCGCACCCGCAAAATGAAAGGGCATGAAAAAGCGCGTATTTATAAGGACTTGTACGAAAATCTTGTCAACAGAAAAATTTTGCTAGAGTGTAGCAAAAATGCAAAAAAAGCAGATGACAAAGCCCAATGTTTGAGCTAGTTTTAGCTCACAAAACAGGCAGGAAGTTAAATTCTTGCCGAATTCGCGGTCAAGTCTTGGGAGGATCAGATCTTAGGCGCGCTCGTCGCAGCCCCGGCAACGGTTACAGATCACGCGATACTTAAAACAAGGCTTTTAGCCTTGTTTTTTTTTGGCTTTTCGGCCTCCATCCCATCCAAAAATCCGGCCGACTTCCGTTAGGGGATGACCTTCATTCCGTTACGAGAGCTCTTTGCCGCAAACAGTATGACGCTGGCATGACGAAGTTCGCGTTCCATAGGTTTACATCTGCCCAAAGTTTGAGCAAAAGCCACGATCAATAGAAGCTGGGGGCGAGTTGCGGCAGGGCATCGAAGCCCCAGCCGAAATAAGTGTCGCAGACATACCAGAGCCCGTAAACCAGGGCCGAAATCAGGGTCGTCAGCGAAAACACGAAAGCGGCGCGAAACCGGGCGGGCGCACTCGGAACGGTGCCGAGCACGACGTCGTTGTCGTCCGCCTGGGTGCGCAGGCCGATCGGCAGAACGGCAAAAAGCGTCATCCACCAGATGATGAAGTAGACGGCAAATCCCTGAAGAAAGATCTGGAGCATTATGGTTCCCGTTGATGCCGCGCTGATGTCGCGTCCTTATACGGCAGAATGGCGACCAACTCAAAGCGAGCGAAGCGTTTAGCCGCCTGCTGGTCACTCTGCCGCAGCAGGGCTCAGGCCTGTTCGAGTTCGATCAGCGTGCCGAAGAAATCTTTGGGGTGCAGAAAGAGCACCGGCTTGCCGTGCGCGCCGGTCTTCGGCCGGCCGTCGCCGAGCACTCTGGCGCCCGCCTCGATCAGCCGGTCACGGGCAAGAAGGATATCATCCACCTCATAGCAGATGTGATGCATGCCGCCGGACGGGTTCTTTTCGAGGAAGGATGCGATCGGCGAGCTAGCTCCGAGCGGCTGCAGCAATTCGACCTTGGCGTTTGGCAATTCGACGAAGACGACGGTGACGCCGTGTTCCGGCAGAGCCTGCGGCTGCGATACGGCAGCGCCCAGCGTATCGCGATAGGCCGCCGTCGCCGCGGCCAGATCGGGCACGGCGATGGCGATATGGTTGACCCGGCCGAGCATGCTCAGACCTTGGTAACGAAGGCGGTGACAAGAGGTTTCTTGCCCCAGCTGTTGTTCGCGGCCGAGCGGATGGCGCGGCGCACGGCCTCCTGCAGCATGTCGATATCCTTGCGGCGGGCGCGCGGAATGCTCTCGATGGCGCTGACCGCCGCGTCGAAGAGCGTATCCTCCATATCCTCGCCCTCGTCATCGTAGGTCGGCAGGCCGATCGAAATGAGGTCGGGTTCGCCGACGATGTCATAGCGGGCGTCGAGCACGACGTTAACCGCGACATGGCCGACATAGGAGAGCTTCTTGCGCTCGCCGATACCCATCTCGTCGAAATCGCCGATCAGCGTGCCATCTTTATAAATCCGGCCATGCGGCGCCTCGCCGATCACCTCGACGGGACCAGGCGCCAGCCGCAGGATGTCGCCGTTGCGCACCCGCGGCACCAGCGCGATGCCGGATTGCTCGGCAAGCTCCTTGTGGGCCGTCAGATGTATCGCCTCGCCATGCACCGGCACGACGATCTTTGGCCGCGTCCACTCATACATCCGCTGCAGCTCGTTGCGGCGCGGATGGCCGGAAACGTGGACCAGCGCCTCGGTATCCGTGATGATGTGCACGCCTTGCTCGACGAGGCCGTTCTTGATGTCCTGGATCGCCTTCTCGTTGCCGGGAATGGCGCGCGAGGAAAAGACGACGATATCGCCCGCCGCAAAGGCCACATTGCGCATCTCGTCGCGGGCGAGCTTGGCAAGAGCTGCCCGCGCCTCGCCCTGGCTGCCGGTCAGGATGACGACGACCTTGTCACGCGGGATATAGCCGTATTCCTCCTCGGAGATGAAGGGCTTCACGCCTTCCATCAGACCGACATCCTGGGCGACGTCGACGACGCGCTTCAGCGAACTGCCGAGCAGCAGCACTTCGCGGCCTGCCGCCTCGGCCGCCTCGGTTACGGTGCGGATACGCCCGACATTCGACGAGAAGGTGGTGATCGCCACCCTGCCCTCGGCATCCTCGATGATCTTGCGCAGGCTTTCGGACACATCCTTCTCGGAGGGCGAGACACCGTCGCGCAGCGCATTGGTGGAGTCGCACATCAGCGCCAGCACGCCCTCGTCGCCGAGCTGGCGGAAACGCGTCTCGTCGGTCAGGGGGCCCAGCGAAGGCTCGTGGTCGATCTTCCAGTCGCCGGTATGGATGACATTGCCGACCGGCGTGCGGATCATCAGCGACATCGGCTCGGGGATCGAATGGTTGACGGCGACACCTTCGATGCTGAAGGGGCCGACATTGATCGTATCACCTGCCTTGAACGGCGTCACCGGCACTTCGCCGATTTTAGCCTTCTCGAAATTGCGCTTGGCTTCGAGCAGACCTGATGTAAAACCAGAGGCATAGACCGGCACGTTGAGGCCGGGCCAAAGGTCGGCGAGCGCACCATAATGGTCTTCATGCGCATGGGTGATGATGATCGCCTTGAGGTTCTTTCGTTCGCTGGCGAGGAAGCGGATATCGGGCAATACGAGGTCGACGCCCGGTAGGTCAGGCCCCGGAAAAGTAACGCCGCAATCGACCATGATCCACTGGCGATGCTCGGGCGGGCCGTAGCCGTAGAGAGCGAGATTCATGCCAATCTCACCGACACCGCCCAGAGGCAGGAATACCAGTTCGTCCTGTTTCGCCATAATTTTTGTTTTTTCCGCTATCCAAAAAACACATCACCGGCAGCAATGGGCATTATCCTGCCAGCGCCGGTATCGAGCATCAACAAGCCATTATCATCAATTCCGGCGAATTGTCCGGAAATCGATCGGTCCGGCAAATTCACCGTAATCTTTTCGCCGATGCCGCAGGCGATCGCGCGCCAGAGCGCCGTGATCTCGCCGATGCCGCGGCCCTTGTCCCATATTTCAAGCACTTCCGCCGTGGCGGCGAAGAGATGCGCGAAGAGTTCCTCCGGTGACGCCGCACTTCCCTGCTGACGCAGGCAGGTGACGGGGTAGAGAGGATTGTCCGGTATCACGGAGATATTGATGCCGATGCCGACGATCAGCGCGTAACGGCCGTCAGGCAACCCCTCGCCTTCGACGAGAATACCGCAGGTCTTCTTTCGACCGATGAGGATATCGTTCGGCCATTTGACCTCGAGCGGCTCGGCGCCCAGTGGCAGCACCCTGCGGATCGCCTGGTGCACGGCAACGGCGATCGCCAGCGGCAGCGAGCCCAGGCGCTCCATCGGCGCCGGGTCGATCAGAAGAAGGGAAGCGTAGAGATTGCCGCGCTCGGAAACCCAGAGCCTGCCACGGCGGCCGCGGCCGCCCGTCTGCCTCTCGGCGGTCACCCAGAGATTGCCGCCATCGCCCGCCCGAGCCCGGGCGAGGCATTCGCTGTTGGTAGACGATGTTTCCGACAGAGCCTCGTGCCTGAAATCGCCGAGCGATATCCGGCGCCGTCCGTCGGAAGCCATCAAAAGAGCGTCGCAGCGGCAAGCTCTGCCGCGCCGCCGATCGGGCCGCCGATGAGGACATAGGCGGTGACGAAGAGACCGGAGAGACCGAAGACCAGACGCAGCGCTCCGGAGACACGGGCGAATTCGCCAGTCGCCTCATCGAACCACATCAGCTTGATGACACGCAGATAGTAGTAGGCGCCGACGACCGAAGCGAGAACACCGATGATGGCGAGCGCATAGAGCTTGGCTTCGATGGCGGCAACGAAGACGAAGTACTTCGCGAAGAAGCCGGCGAGCGGCGGGATGCCGGCAAGCGAGAACATCAGCGCCGTCAGCACCACGGCCATGAACGGGTTCGTTGTGGAGAGGCCGGCGAGATCGTCGACATTTTCGACGACGGTGCCGTCCTTGCGGCGCATCGACATGATGATCGCAAAGCTGCCGAGCGTCATGACCATGTAGATGACCATGTAAAGCATGACGCCGGTGACGCCGGTCTGGTTGCCGGCGGCAAGACCGACCAGCGCATAACCCATGTGACCGATCGAGGAATAGGCCATCAGTCGCTTGATGTTCTTCTGACCGATCGCGGCAAACGAGCCGAGCAGCATCGAGGCGATCGAGATGAAGACGACGACCTGCTGCCAGTCCGCCAGAACCGGCTGGAAAGCGGTGATGACGATGCGGGTCATCATCGCCATGGCAGCAACCTTGGGTGCCGCGGCCAGGAAGGCGGTCACCGGCGTCGGCGCGCCTTCGTAAACGTCCGGCGTCCACATATGGAAGGGAACGGCCGAGATCTTGAAGGCGATGCCGGCGAGGATGAAGACCAGGCCGAAGATCAGGCCGAGCGACCGCGCGCCCTCGACGGACAGCGCCTGGGCGATTTCGGAGAAGTGGGTGTGGCCGGTGAAGCCGTAGACCAGCGACATGCCATAGAGCAGCATGCCGGAGGAAAGCGCGCCGAGGACGAAATATTTCAGGCCGGCTTCGGTCGACTTCAGGCTGTCGCGGTTGATCGCTGCGACGACGTAGAGCGCCAGCGACTGCAGTTCCAGCGCCAGATAGAGCGAGATCAGGTCGTTGGCCGAGATCATCAGCAGGATGCCGAGGGTCGCAAGTACCAGGAGAACCGGGAACTCGAACTTGTCGAGCTGGTTTTCGCGGGCGTGGCCGATCGACATGAATATGGCGACCAGCGAACCGATCAGCGCCACCAGCTTCATGAAGCGCGAGAAGCCGTCGGCCATGTAGACCCCGCCATAGGCAAGGCCCTCTGCCGGCACGAAGAGCAGCCACAGGCCGGAGGCCAGCAGCAGGACGATGGCGAGGCCGGTGACAAGAAGGCCCGACCGCTCGCCGGAGAAGACGCCGACCATCAACAGGACAAGGGCGCCGACCGCGAGGATGAGCTCCGGCGCGGAAAGATGCAGACTGAGGAGAATTGTTTCAGCGGTCATGTCCAATAAGTCCCGTCATCATTTCATAGACAGCGCAACATTCTGCGCTGCGTGCACGGCGGCCGTGTAGTTGTTGACCAGCAGATCCACCGAGGCAGCCGTCGCATCGAAGACCGGAGCCGGGTAAACGCCGAAGAATATGGTCAGCGCGACCAGCGGGTAAAGGATCAGCTGCTCGCGTCTGGAAAGATCGAGCAGCGCCTTCAGCTTTTCCTTTTCCAGCGCACCGAAGATCACCCGGCGATAAAGCCAAAGCGCGTAAGCGGCTGAGAGGATGACGCCGGTAGCGGCAAAGAGCGCTACCCAGGTATTGACCCGGAAGACACCGATCAACGTCAGGAATTCGCCGACAAAGCCCGACGTGCCGGGAAGCCCGACATTGGCCATGGTGAAGACCATCATCGCCACGGCATATTTCGGCATATTGTTGACCAGGCCGCCATAGGCGTTGATCTCGCGGGTGTGGGTGCGGTCGTAGACGACGCCGACGCAGAGGAAGAGCGCGCCGGAGACGATACCGTGCGAGAGCATCTGGAAGATCGAGCCCTGAACGCCCTGCATGTTGGCGGCAAAGATGCCCATGGTCACGTAGCCCATGTGGGCCACGGAGGAATAGGCGATCAGCTTCTTGATATCGTCCTGCATCATCGCCACCAGAGAGGTGTAGATGATGGCGATGACGGACATGGCAAAGACGAGCGGCGCAAAATAATCGGACGCGACCGGAAACATGCCGAGCGAGAAGCGGATGAGACCGTAGCCGCCGAGCTTCAAAAGCACGCCCGCCAGGATCACCGAGCCAGCCGTCGGCGCCTGAACGTGGGCATCGGGAAGCCACGTATGGACCGGCCACATCGGCATCTTCACCGCGAAGGAGGCGAAGAAGGCAAGCCATAACCAAGTCTGCAGCGCCGGCGGGAATTTGTAGGCGAGCAGCGCGGTGATATCGGTCGTGCCGGCCTGCCAGTACATCGCCATGATGGCGAGTAGCATCAGCACCGAGCCGAGCAGCGTGTAGAGGAAGAACTTGTAGCTCGCATAAACGCGGTCCTTGCCGCCCCAGACACCGATGATCAGGAACATCGGAATGAGGCCCGCCTCGAAGAAGACGTAGAAGAGCACGATATCGAGCGAGACGAAGACGCCGATCATCATCGTTTCGAGGATGAGGAAGGCGATCATGTATTCCTTCAGGCGCTTCTCGATCGAGAGCCAGCTCGCCAGCACGCAGAAGGGCATGAGGAAGGTCGACAGGATGACGAACAGCATCGAGATGCCGTCAACGCCGACGTGGTAGCCGATGCCAGTGCCGAGCCAGTTATGCTTCTCGACCATCTGGAAGCCCGGATTGGCATTGTCGAAGCCGATCCAGATGAAGAGCGAGACGATGAAGGTGAAGACGGTGGTGATCAGCGAGATCCACAGCACGTTCTTCCGGCCGGTTTCGCTCTCGCCGTTCATCAACAGCAGGAGCACCACGCCGACGAGCGGCAGGAAGGTGACCGTTGAAAGAATAGGCCAATCGGTCATCAGAAGGTACTCCCGAGCATCATCCAGGTAACGAGCGCCGCGATGCCGATCAGCATGGCGAAGGCGTAGTGATAGAGGTAACCGGTCTGCAGGCGGACCACGCGATCGGTGACGGCGACGACGCGAGCGGCGACGCCGTTCGGGCCGTAGGTGTCGATAACGCCGACATCACCCTTCTTCCACAGGAAGCGGCCGAGCGCCTTGGCGGAGCGGACGAAGAGGAAGTCGTAGAGTTCGTCGAAATACCACTTGTTCAACAGGAACTTGTAGAGCACGCGGTGCTGTTGCGCGAGGATGCGCGGCGTCTGCGGCGAGCGGATATACATGTACCAGGCGGTGACGAAGCCAAGCACCATGGCGATGAACGGGCTCAAAGCCACGAGCGCCGGAACATGGTGGAACTCTTCGACCAGTTCGTTCTCGGCGCCGGTAAAGAGCGCCCCCTTCCAGAATTCGGCATATTCCTCACCATAGAACCGACCTTCGAAGAAGTAGCCGGCGAAAACTGCTCCAATTGCGAGGAGATAGAGCGGCACCAGCATGACCTGGGGCGACTCGTGGACGTGGTGCATCACTTCGTGCGAAGCGCGCGGCTTGCCGAAGAAGGTCATGAAGATCAGGCGCCAGGAATAGAAGCTCGTAAAGAGAGCCGCGATGACCAGCAGCGCGAAGGCAAAGCCGGAGACCGGCGAATGCGAGGCATAGGTCGCCTCGATGATCACGTCCTTGGAGAAGAAGCCGGCAAAGCCGACCGGTGTGAAAGGAATGCCGACGCCGGTGATTGCCAGCGTACCGACAATCATCATACGGAACGTCCACTTAATATGCGGCCGCAGGCCGCCCATGTAGCGCATGTCCTGCTCGCCATCGACGGCATGGATGACCGAGCCGGCGCAGAGGAAGAGCAGCGCCTTGAAGAAGGCGTGCGTGAAGAGATGAAAGATCGCCGCGCCATAGGCCCCTACCCCGAGCGCCACGAACATGTAGCCGAGCTGCGAGCAAGTGGAATAGGCGATGACGCGCTTGATGTCGTTCTGCACCAGGCCGACGGTTGCCGCAAAGAAGGCGGTGATGGCGCCGATCACGGTCACGACGACAAGCGCATCGTGCGACAGTTCGAAGAGCGGCGACATGCGGGCGACGAGGAAGACGCCGGCGGTGACCATGGTGGCGGCATGGATGAGGGCCGAGACGGGGGTCGGGCCTTCCATGGCGTCCGGCAGCCAGGTGTGCAGCAGGAACTGAGCCGACTTGCCCATCGCGCCCATGAAGAGCAGCAGGCAGATGCCGGTAAGCGCATGCGCCTTGTCGAGCTGCATGCCGAAGAGGTTGAGGATCACCTCGCTCGCCTCACCGCCGCCTTCATGCGGGGCGAAGTTCGAGGCATTGGCGAAGATGGTGTCGAAGTTGATCGAGCCGAACAACACGAACACGCCGGCAATGCCCAGCACGAAACCGAAGTCGCCGACGCGGTTGACGATGAAGGCCTTCATCGCCGCGGCCGTCGCCGATGGCTTCTTGAACCAGAAGCCGATCAGCAGATAGGAGGCGAGACCGACACCTTCCCAGCCGAAGAACATCTGAGCAAGGTTGTCAGCGGTCACCAGCATCAGCATGGCGAAGGTGAAGAGCGAGAGATAGGCGAAGAAGCGCGGGCGATGCGGATCGGTATGCATGTAGCCGATCGAATAGACATGCACCAGCGTCGAGACCGTGTTGACGACGATCAACATGACTGAGGTCAGCGTATCGACGCGCAGCGACCAGGAGACGTCGATGCCGCCGGACTGGATCCAGCGCAGCACCTCGACCTTGATCGGACCGCCTTCGGCATGACCCATGCCGACGGTGAAGAAGACGACCCAGGACAGGATGACGGCGATGATCATCAGGCCGCTGGTGACATATTCCGAAGCCTTGGCGCCGATGGCGCGGCCGAAAAGGCCGGCGACGATCGCACCGATCAAGGGAAGAAAGACGATAGCCTTATAGAGGAACATGAGCCACTCAGCCCTTCATCATATTGACGTCTTCGACCGCGATCGAGCCGCGGTTGCGGTAGAAGACAACGAGAATTGCAAGACCGATCGCCGCTTCGGCAGCCGCGACCGTCAGGATGAACAGCGCGAAGACCTGGCCGACGATGTCGTTCAGGAAGGAGGAGAAGGCGACCATGTTGATGTTGACGGCAAGCAGGATCAGTTCGATCGACATCAGGATGACGATGACGTTCTTCCGGTTCAGGAAGATGCCGAAGACGCCGAGCGTGAAGAGGATGGCGCTGACCGTCAGGTAGTGGGAAAGTCCGATGACCATGTTCTTTGTTCCTTGACCTGCCTTTAGACGCCCTGCCCGGGCTTGACCGAAACCACCTCGACGGCGGTGGCGGGCGTGCGGGCAACCTGTCTGGGAATATTCTGCCGCTTGATGTTGGTGCGGTGTCTCAACGTCAGCACGATCGCGCCGATCATCGCGACCAGAAGCACCAGACCGGCGATCTGGAAGAAATAGACGTAGTTGGTGTAGAGCACGTCGCCGAGGGCGGCCGTATTGGTGCGCTCGCTCAGCGCCGGTATCGGCATGGCGACTGATTTGGCGATCTCAGGCGAGATGACGCTGCCGCCGATGACGACGATCAGTTCGGCTGCGAGGATCACCCCGATCAGCCCGCCGATCGGCGCATATTCGAGAACGCCGGCCCTCAGCTCGGTGAAGTCGATATCGAGCATCATCACCACGAAGAGGAAGAGGACCGCGACGGCGCCGACATAGACGACAAGCAGGATCATCGCCAGGAATTCGGCGCCGAGCAGCAGGAAGAGGCCGGCCGCATTGAAGAACACCAGGATCAGGAAGAGAACCGAGTGAACCGGGTTCTTCGCCCAGATGACCATGAACGCCGACGCCACCGCGACAAAGGCGAAAAGATAGAAAAATAGAGCCTGCAGACCCATGTTGGTGCCTTTTTCATCTTCCCCCGGGCAGCCGGGAGTTTCCCTGCCCGATGGTGCTTTCCCTGGCGCTAACCGGCAAAGCTCCTGTGCATATTGACCGCGACAGGGAGCGCTTAAGCTCCACCGCGGCATTTCAAAATCTCAATCAGCGGTACGGCGAGTCGATCGCGATGTTGCGGGCGATTTCCCGCTCCCACCGATCTCCGTTGTCCAGAAGCCGCGCCTTGTCGAAATAGAGCTCTTCGCGGGTTTCCGTCGCAAATTCGAAATTCGGTCCTTCGACGATCGCGTCGACCGGGCAGGCTTCCTGGCAGAAGCCGCAATAGATGCACTTCACCATGTCGATGTCGTAGCGCACAGTGCGGCGCGTGCCGTCATTACGGCGCGGACCGGCCTCAATGGTGATCGCCTGGGCAGGACAGATCGCCTCGCAGAGCTTGCAGGCGATGCAGCGTTCCTCGCCGTTCGGATAACGGCGCAGCGCATGCTCGCCGCGGAAACGCGGGGAGACCGGACCCTTTTCGAAGGGATAGTTGATCGTCGCCTTCTGGCGGAAGAAATAGCGCATCGACAGAAAGAACGCGCCGACGAATTCCTTGAGAAACAGCGAGCTGATGGAGCCGGACAAGCTTGCCATCTTCAACCTCCAATTTTGCCAGAAACGAGAGCAGGCACCATCATGCCCAACCCATCAGTTTCAGCACAAATGCAACAATGACGACCATGGCGAGCGACAGCGGCAGGAAGACCTTCCAGCCGAGGCGCATGAGCTGGTCGTAGCGGTAGCGCGGAACGAAGGCCTTGACCATCGCGAACATGAAGAACACCAGGCAGGCCTTCAGCGTGAACCAGATGATGCCTGGGACCCAGTTGAGGATCCAGATATCGACCGGGGGCAGCCAGCCGCCGAGGAAGAGGATCGTCGTCAGCGCGCACATCAGGCAGACGGCCGCATATTCGCCGAGCATGAACATCATGTATGGCGAGGAGCCGTATTCGACCATGAAGCCGGCGACGAGTTCGGATTCGGCTTCCGGAAGGTCGAAGGGCGGGCGGTTCGTTTCGGCGAGCGCCGAAATGAAGAAGATGATGAACATCGGGAAGAGCGACAGCCAGTGCCAGTCGAGGAACGACGCCGGCAGGCCGAGCATAGTGCCGAGGCCGGTATGCTGCGCATTGACGATATCGGTCAGGTTCAGCGAACCCACACAGAGAAGCACGGTGACGATGACGAAACCGATCGAGACTTCATAGGACACCATCTGCGCCGCCGAGCGCAGCGCGCCGAGGAACGGATACTTCGAGTTCGAAGCCCAGCCGCCCATGATGATGCCGTAGACCTCGAGCGAGGAGATCGCGAAAATATAGAGGATGCCGACATTGATGTTGGCGATCACCCATCCGTCGGCCAGCGGCACCACCGCCCAGGTGGACAGCGCCAGAAGCACCGTCACCAGCGGGGCAAGCAGGAACACCGCCTTGTTGGCGCCGGCCGGAATGATCGGCTCCTTGAAGACGAACTTCAGAAGGTCGGCGAATGACTGGAACAGGCCGAAGGGACCGACGACGTTCGGGCCGCGGCGCAGCTGCACGGCTGCCCAGATCTTGCGGTCGGCGAGCAGCACATAGGCGATGAAGACGAGCAGGCAGACGAGAAGCAGCAGCGACTGGCCGACCATGATGATCGCCGGCAAGACATAGCTTGAAAAGAAAGAATCCATAGTCCCCTGCCCTTACTCTGCCGCGACTTTGAAGTTGTTGCGGGCCAATGCCGAGCACTCCGCCATGACAGCCGAGGCACGCGCTATCGGGTTCGTCAAATAGAAGTCTTTCACCGGCGACGCAAACCCGGATTTGTTCATCTTGCCGGCTTTTTTCGCAACTGCGGCAATTTGGGCGCTATCGGTTTCGGCGATCTCGTCGATGGCAGCGAAATGCGGGAAAGCGGCATAGAGCCGGACACGCAATTCGCTGAGCGAATCGAAGGGAAGCTTCTTGCCGAGCACGTCGGAAAGGGCACGGATGATCGCCCAGTCCTCGCGGGCGTCACCCGGCGCAAAGCCTGCGCGGTTGCCCATCTGGACGCGGCCTTCGGTGTTGACCCAGGTGCCGGACTTTTCGGTATAGGCTGCGGCCGGCAGGATGACGTCGGCATGGTGCGCGCCGTTATCGCCATGCGAGCCGATATAGACGGTGAGCTTGGCCTTCTTGGCGGTGAAGTCGAGTTCGTCTGCGCCGAGCAGGAAGAGCACGTCCATCGCCGTCAGCATCTCGGCGGCATTGACGCCCTTGGCGCCCGGCACGAAGCCGAGATCGAGGCCGCCGACACGCGAGGCAGCGGTGTGGAGGACGGCAAAGCCGTTCCAGCCTTCGGCGACCGCGCCGACCGAGCCGGCGAGCTTGGCAGCACTGGCGAGAACGCCGGCGCCGTCGGTGCGCGACAGGGCGCCCTGGCCGATGATGATCATCGGCCTGGCGGCATTCTTCAGCACGTCCGCGAAGGCGTGGGTACCGTCGATCAGATCCTTCAGCGTGTCCGGACCGCCGCCGAGGTAATCATAGCTGTAGCGCAGTTCACCCGGCTCGCCGATCACGCCGATCGGGAACTTGCCGCGGCGCCAGCGCTTGCGGATGCGGGCGTTGAGGATGGCTGCTTCGAAGCGCGGATTGGCGCCGATGATCAACAGCGCGTCGGCCTGGTCGATGCCCGATATGGTCGGGTTGAAGAGATAGCTTGCACGGCCGAGCGACGGATCGAGTGCCGCCCCATCCTGGCGACAGTCGAGATTGACCGACCCCAGCGACTTCACCAGTTCGGAGAGCGCATACATTTCCTCGACGGAAGCGAGGTCGCCGGCGACCGCGCCGATCTTCTCGCCCGAGGTGGCACCGACGGCGGCCTTGATGGCGCCGAAGGCTTCGGCCCAGGTAGCGGGCTGCAGGCGGCCGTCGCGGCGAACATAAGGCCGGTCGAGGCGCTGGGTCTTCAGGCCGTCCCAGATGAAGCGGCTCTTGTCGGAAATCCACTCCTCGTTGATCGCCTCATTGACGCGCGGCAGGATACGCATGACCTCACGGCCGCGGGTATCGACGCGAATCGCCGAACCGACGGCATCCATGACGTCGATCGATTCGGTCTTGTTCAGCTCCCACGGGCGCGCGGTGAAGGCGAAGGGCTTCGAGGTCAGCGCGCCGACCGGGCAAAGATCAACGACGTTGCCCTGCAGCTCGGAGGTCATCGCCTGCTCGAGATAGGTGGTGATCTCGGCATCCTCGCCGCGGCCGATCAGGCCGAGTTCGGAAATGCCGGCGACCTCGGTGGTGAAGCGGACGCAGCGTGTGCAGTGGATGCAGCGGTTCATCACCGTCTTGACCAGCGGGCCGATATACTTGTCCTCGACGGCGCGCTTGTCTTCCTGATAGCGCGAGGTGTCGATGCCGAAGGCCATCGCCTGGTCCTGCAGGTCGCATTCGCCGCCCTGGTCGCAGATCGGGCAATCGAGCGGATGGTTGATCAGCAGGAATTCCATCACACCTTCGCGGGCCTTCTTGACCATCGGGGTGTTGGTGAAGACCTCAGGCAGTTCGCCGTTCGGGCCGCCGCGAATGTCGCGCACGCTCATGGCGCAGGAAGCCTGCGGCTTCGGCGGGCCGCCCTTCACCTCGACAAGGCACATGCGGCAGTTGCCGGCAACCGACAGGCGCTCATGGAAGCAGAAGCGCGGAACCTCGGCGCCGGCATCCTCGCACGCCTGCAATAGCGTGTAATGATCCGGAACTTCGATCTCGTTGCCGTCAATCTTCAGTTTTGCCATCGTCGCTCAGTCCTGTTTCCCGTTTGCCTGATGACGGCAAACAAACCTATTTTTGCAGCACTCTCATTGCCAAGCGGGATCTTTCGTCCTGCCGACATCTGATGTCGCCCAAATTCTCTGTCGCGTGTTCGAGATCCGAAACCCGCACCGGCATCTTGAGGCCCCCGCCCGTCCGCCGATTTGCCCATCTTTTCCGGCCGATTGACACGGCCGGACAGTTCATTTCTTCCTGCGGCCCCGCCCTGCCAGAACTTTTGCCTGACCGGTCCAGTCGTCACGCAGAATGCGGCCGTTGAAGCCGAGCTCGGCGTCGAGCCGGGCGATTTCCTCGTCGGTCCAGGCGGCAATCTCGGCGAAGCTGCGAATGCCCTTGGAATTCAGCACCTGCTCCAGCTTCGGGCCGATGCCGGCGATCAGCTTGAGATCGTCTGTCTTCCCCCGCGCAGCCGGTTTTGCCTTCACGGCCGGCTTTGGCTCGCTGGCCTTCGCTTGGCGGGCTGGCTTCGCCTGGCTGACTGGCTTCGCTTGGCTTACTGGCGTCGGTTCGCCGACCGGCTTGACAACCGTCAGTTTCGGTCCTGCCTTCTGCGCGGCCGGTGGCTTGGTGAACGCCTTCACGACCGGGCGAATATTCTCCGACCGGATATCGACATCGGGCTTCAGTTCGTCCGGCGGCGTGTCATCGAGGGCGGCCGCGACCTTGCTAGTGGTTTCCAGGGCGCTCTGCCAGGCCCCGAAGAAAGCACCGGCCATCTGGGTCGAGAAACCGAAGCCGATCGCCGTTGCGGCGGCAAAGGCTGCAGCGGGATGCGCCATCAGCGGATGCACCGGCATTGCCTGTGCATTTTCCAGCATCTCGGCGGCAAGACGGCCGAAGCCGGCGGCGAAATCGGCAGTCTCTTCGTTTTTCCTACCCTTGGATGCATTGTCCGCCATGATTATTCAGCCGCCTCCAGAACCGCGCCGTGATCAAGCGCGCTCGCCGTATACTGGTCGATGCGCTTTTCGATCTCGGGACGGAAGTTACGGATCAGACCCTGCACCGGCCATGCGGCGGCGTCGCCGAGCGCGCAGATGGTGTGGCCTTCGATCTGCTTCGTCACCTGGAACAGCATGTCGATTTCGCGCTTCTGGGCATTGCCCTTGGCCATGCGCTCCATCACGCGCCACATCCAGCCCGTGCCTTCGCGGCAGGGCGTGCACTGGCCGCAGCTCTCATGCTTGAAGAAGGCGGAGATACGGGCGATCGCCTTGATGACGTCGGTGGACTTGTCCATGACGATCGCGGCCGCCGTACCGAAGGAAGAGCCGACGCCGCGCAGGCCGTCGAAATCCATCGGGCAATCGATGATGTCCTTGGCCGGAACGATCGGGCAGGATGCCCCGCCCGGAATGACGGCAAGCAGGTTGTCCCAGCCGCCGCGGATGCCGCCGGCATGGCGGTCGACCAGTTCGCGGAAGGTGATGCCCATTTCTTCTTCGACCGTGCACGGCTTGTTGACGTGGCCGGAGAGCATGAACAGCTTGGTGCCGACATTGTTCGGACGGCCGATGGCCGAGAACCAGCCGGCGCCGCGGCGCAGGATCGTCGGCGCAACAGCAATCGATTCGACGTTATTGACCGTCGTCGGGCAGCCGTAGAGGCCCATATTGGCCGGGAACGGCGGCTTCAGACGCGGCTGGCCCTTCTTGCCTTCGAGGCTTTCAAGCAGCGCGGTTTCCTCGCCGCAGATATAGGCGCCGGCGCCGTGATGGACGAAGATGTCCATGTCCCAGCCGAGCTTGTTGTTCTTGCCGAGCAGGCCGTAATCATAGCATTCGTCGATTGCCGCCTGGAGCGCCTCGCGCTCGCGAATATATTCGCCGCGCACATAGATATAAGCCGCATTGGCACCCATCGCGAAGCTCGCGACGACGCAGCCTTCGATCAGCGTATGCGGATCGTGGCGCATGATGTCGCGGTCCTTGCAGGTGCCGGGCTCGGATTCGTCGGCGTTGACGACGAGGTAATGCGGTCGGCCGTCACTTTCCTTCGGCATGAAGGACCATTTGAGGCCTGTCGGGAAGCCGGCGCCGCCGCGGCCGCGAAGGCCTGACGCCTTCATCTCGTTGATGATCCAGTCACGGCCCTTTTCGAGGATCTGCTTGGTACCGTCCCAGTGGCCGCGGCTCATCGCGCCCTTCAGGGACTTGTCCTTGAGGCCGTAGATGTTGGTAAAGATGCGGTCTTTATCTTGTAACATGCTTCACCTCTTACCGCGGCTTCTTGCCGAAGACCTTGATATATTCCGCTTCCCCGCCCTTGGCGAGCGCCTTGGCCTGCTTGACCCAGTCGTCGCGCTCGATGCGACCGCGGAAATTCAGATAGCCGTCGACCCATTCGCGTTCAGCCTTCTTCCAGGCCGCGACCTGCGCGAAGGTGAAGATGCCGATTTCGTTCAACGTCGCCTCGATTTTCGGGCCCACACCCGAGATCATCTTCAGATCATCCGGTGCGGCGGGCTTTTCGATGCCGGACGGACGGTTCTTGTCAGTCAGGGCAGGCTTTGCAGCCGGAGCAGCCTCAGCCTTTACGGCCGCTTTCGGCGCCGGTTCGGCGGCCGCAGTGCCTGATATCGGCTGCTGCTCGGCTGCCTTGGCGTTTTTCGCAGCCGCCTTCGGCGCCGTTGCCGGCGTCTTCAGAGCAGCATTGGTCTCGGCATCGGAGCTCTTCGGGCGGGCGGCCTCAGAGGGCGGAACCGGAGCGGCGTCGACCGGAGCCGACACGGTTTCGGCATCGGCCTTCTTGGCGCGCGCCCTCACCTTCGGCTCTTCGGTCGTCAGCGAGGTCAGGCCGCCTTCAGGCGCCGAAAACACCCGGTCGATCTGGGTGCCGGGCTTGATGCTGGCGCCATTGCCGGCGGCAAAGACGTCGATGATCTCTTCGAGACGCGCGGGCGTCAGGTCCTCATAAGTGTCCTTGCCGATCATTACCATCGGCGCATTGACGCAGGCCCCGAGACATTCGACCTCTTCCCAGGACAAGGTGCCTTCGGCATTACGCTCGAAGGCATGGGCATGGATCTTGCTCTTGCAGACCGACATCAGCGCTTCCGAGCCGCGCAGCATGCAGGGCGTCGTGCCGCAAACCTGCACATGGGCGCGCGTTCCCACCGGATGCAGCTGGAACTGCGTATAGAAGGTCGCCACCTCAAGCACGCGGATATAGGCCATATCAAGCATGTCGGCGATCTTTTCGATCGCCGCGCGCGTGACCCAGCCGTCCTGCTCCTGCGCCCGCATCAACAGCGGGATGACCGCCGATTGCTGGCGGCCGGCGGGGTATTTCTGGATCGTCTTGTCCGCCCAGACCGCATTCTCATCGCTGAAGGCGAATGCGGCAGGCTGGAGTTGATCTTCGGCTAATCGACGAACGGACATTCTTTCTCACGCCTTGTCAGTTTAGGGTTCCACACCGCGAAGCGGTCAAAGACTGCATTTCGCAGGCATAGGCCGACTGGTCTTTTTGCATAAACACTACGAATTTGCTGCCGTTCGGAATGGCAGCCTTGATCTGATAGCCCTTGGACAAAAGCTCGCCCATGGACGATTGCTGCGCCGGCGGCGTCTCTTCCTTATGGCCCAGCGGCGTGCCGAGGCTATCGGCCTCCTGGGCCGAAACCCCGGATGCCGAAAGAAGAATTGCGACGGCCAGCGGCAGAAGCTGCATCAGCGGTCCACCTCGCCGAAGACGATGTCGAGCGAGCCGAGAACGGCCGCGACGTCGGCAAGCTGATGGCCGCGGCACATGAAATCCATCGCCTGCAGATGGGCATAACCCGGCGCGCGGATCTTGCAGCGATAGGGCTTGTTGGTGCCGTCGGAGACGAGATAGACGCCGAACTCGCCCTTCGGCGCCTCGACGGCGGCATAAACCTCACCGGCCGGCACATGGTAGCCTTCGGTATAGAGTTTGAAGTGGTGGATCAGCGCTTCCATCGAGCGCTTCATCTCACCGCGCTTCGGCGGCACGACCTTGCCGTCGATCGACGAGAAAGGACCGGTCTTGGCATCCGAGAGCAGGCGATTGACGCATTGCTTCATGATACGGACGGATTCGCGCATCTCGATCATGCGGATCAGATAGCGGTCGTAATTGTCGCCGTTCTTGCCGATCGGGATGTCGAATTCGAGATCGGAATAACATTCATAGGGCTGGGCGCGACGCAGATCCCAGGCCGCACCCGAACCGCGCACCATGACGCCGGAGAAGCCCCAGGCCCAGCATTCCTCCAGCGAGACGACGCCGATATCGACGTTGCGCTGCTTGAAGATGCGGTTGCCGGTCAACAGGTTGTCGATGTCGTCGAGCGCCTTCAGGAACGGATCGCACCAATCGCCGATATCCTGCACGAGCTGTTCGGGCAGATCCTGGTGGACGCCACCCGGACGGAAATAGGCGGCGTGCATGCGCGAGCCGCTGGCGCGCTCATAGAACACCATCAACTTTTCACGCTCTTCGAAGCCCCAGAGCGGCGGCGTCAGCGCGCCGACGTCCATCGCCTGCGTCGTGACGTTCAGGAGGTGCGAAAGGATGCGGCCGATTTCCGAATATAGAACGCGGATCAGCTGACCGCGAATCGGGATCTCGATGCCGAGCAGCTTTTCGACGGCCATCGCATAGGCATGTTCCTGGTTCATCGGCGCGACGTAATCGAGGCGATCGAAATAGGGCACGGCCTGAAGATAGGTCTTGGTCTCGATCAGCTTCTCGGTGCCGCGATGCAAAAGGCCGATATGCGGATCGACACGCTCCACAATTTCGCCGTCAAGCTCCAGGACAAGACGAAGAACGCCGTGCGCCGCCGGATGCTGCGGTCCGAAGTTGATGTTGAAGTTGCGGACGTTGTGTTCGGTCATGCTGCGTGCTCCATAGCAAACGCGCGGGCAATTAGGCGAATAGCGAATAGCGAATAGCGAGTAGTTTCGTTCGGTCTCATTATTTCTCCTGGAGACTCCGTATTAGCGCTCGAATCATTCGTCCGATCTCGTCGCACTTTCCGGTCATCTGCCTGAACTCACTCTCGTCGATCAGGCCGATGCGATGAGAAATGAGCATATGCGTTTCCAATTCCTTCAACGAACCTTGAGAGATACGCAAAAACTGAATGAAACTTCCCGTGACCTCACGTCCGTGTCCTTCAGCGATATTGGCTGCGATCGAACTCGCCGCCCTGCGCATCTGAGCCGTCAGACCGTAAACCTCTCCTTGGGAAACTTTCTGGTCAGTTGATAACAATCCACCGCGAGATCGATCGCCATCTGCCAGACCTTAAGATCCTTGTACGAGTTTATCGTCTGCCCGCCCCTTACTATTCGCTATTCGCTACTCACTATTCGCCGTTACGGCTTCGCCTTTTCATCCCCAGGGAGAACATATTCAGTCCCCTCCCAAGGCGACATGAAGTCGAAATTGCGGAATTCCTGTTTCAGTTCCACTGGCTCGTAGACGACGCGCTTTGCCGCGTCGTCGTAGCGCACTTCGACGAAGCCGGTGGTCGGGAAGTCCTTGCGCAACGGATGGCCTTCGAAGCCGTAGTCGGTCAGGATGCGGCGCAGGTCCGGATGGCCGGTGAAGAGCACGCCGTACATGTCCCAGGTCTCGCGCTCGAACCAGTCGGCGCCCGGATAGACGGGGCAGGCCGACGGGACCGGCGTATCTTCATCCGTTGCGACCTTGACGCGGATGCGCAGGTTCTTCTTCGGCGACAGCAGGTGGTAGACGACGTCGAAACGCAGCTCGCGCTGCGGCCAGTCGACCCCGCAAATATCGATCAGGTTGACGAAACCGCATTTGGCGTCGTCGCGCAGGAAGGTCAGAAGTACGACCAGGTTTTCACCCGTCGTCGTCAGCGTCAGTTCGCCATACTTCATCTGCGATGCGGCGATCAGGTTGCCGCGCGCTTCGCCAAGGTAGGACGCAAGCTCAGTCAGGGCTTCACTCATATGCCTTGTCCTTAACCCTTAGCGTTCGATCGTTCCGGTACGCCGGATCTTCTTCTGCAGCAGAAGCACGCCGTAAAGCAGCGCCTCTGCCGTGGGGGGACAGCCCGGCACGTAGATGTCGATCGGCACGATGCGGTCACAGCCGCGCACCACCGAATAGGAATAGTGATAATAGCCGCCGCCATTGGCGCAGGAGCCCATCGAGATGACATAACGCGGCTCTGGCATCTGGTCGTAGACCTTGCGCAGAGCGGGCGCCATCTTGTTGGTCAGCGTGCCGGCGACGATCATCACGTCGGATTGGCGCGGCGAGGCGCGCGGCGCAAAGCCGAAGCGCTCGACGTCATAACGCGGCATCGACAGCTGCATCATTTCGACAGCGCAGCAGGCAAGACCGAAGGTCATCCACATCAACGAGCCGGTGCGGGCCCAGTTGATCAGCTCGTCGGTCGAGGTAACGAGGAAACCCTTGTCGGCAAGCTCATTGTTGATCTCGCCGAAAAATGGGTCGTTGCTGCCGATCGGCTTGCCGGTCGAGGGATCGATAATCCCCTTCGGCTGCTGGGCAACAAGCGGCTGATTGCTCACAGGGGCTACTCCCATTCCAGGGCTCCCTTCTTCCATTCATAGATAAAGCCGATGGTCAGCACGAGAAGGAAGACCATCATGGACCAGAAGCCGAACCAGCCGATGGCGCCGAAGGACACGGCCCAGGGGAAGAGGAAGGCGACTTCGAGGTCGAAGATGATGAAGAGGATCGACACGAGGTAGAAACGGATGTCGAACTTCATGCGGGCGTCGTCGAAAGCGTTGAAGCCGCATTCGTAAGCCGAGAGCTTTTCCGAATCAGGCGCTTTGAAAGCCACGGCGAACGGCGCAATGAGCAGCGCCAGGCCGATGACGAGCGCAATAGCAATGAAGATAGCGATCGGAATATAAGAACTGAGCAGTTCAGTCATCATGTTCATCCCTGCTTGCCGGTGACGCCAGGCGGCGCATTTGGGCAAATGCCCGGCAAGCGAACGTGCGTTGCAACAAGCCGTGGTTAGCGCAGCCGAGGCCCCGGCGCAAGACTTTTACAGAGGCAATTCGACGCGTGTCGCGCGGACATTATCAAGCAGATGCAACGATGTCGCGACAAATCCGTGCAGGCCGTTTGAACCTGCATGCCTGACCACTGGAAACTGCATGGCTTTCGGAAGAAATGGCGCGAGTGACGGGGCTCGAACCCGCGACCTCCGGCGTGACAGGCCGGCACTCTAACCGACTGAGCTACACCCGCGCATTGATCGGCCATTTTGCGGCCGCGAGGATGAAGTGAACCGGACAAACGACAAATCGCATTTGCGTTTTACAAGACTTGAAATGGCGCGAGTGACGGGGCTCGAACCCGCGACCTCCGGCGTGACAGGCCGGCACTCTAACCAACTGAGCTACACCCGCAATTCATTTCAAGCAGTCCGGATGCCCTAGCACCCTCTCCAAAACGGCTGCCCGTTTCGATGAGCGGCTAACTACGGGGTTCGCCTTTTAGTGTCAAGCAGGTTTGGAGACAAAACCATGACAGTCTGCGAATTGTTTCGGTGGGTTGGATGCCAGACGAACGAAAGTCGGCACTTCCGTCTTCCGCAGCGATGCTCAGGCGCAGACGCAGTGCCTTCGAAACAAGCCCTCCCCTCACTTTTCCACAGCCGCGCCGAGCCTGAGCGGCATTGCAAGACACGGGATCACCACCAAAAAAATCAAAAAATCTTCACAAACACTCTTGCGGTTTTGCCGCGATCCGCATAGATCACGGCCACCAACGCGGCAGGCCGATCCGGCTTCGTTTGCGATGGGCGATTAGCTCAGTTGGTAGAGCGCCTCGTTTACACCGAGGATGTCGGCGGTTCGAGTCCGTCATCGCCCACCATTCCAAACTTTCCCGCAGCTTGTTCATCAGAGTTAGGCTCCCGAATTAGCTCGCTAATCCGGTCACGATCTGCGCAAGGTGTTTTGTCAGGAGACACCTCATGAAAACCGTTGCCATTATCTCTGCGCTGCTTCTCGCCGGCGTGGCTGCGTCGCCGTCGATTGCCAAAGAGCCGGCGCTAGAGGTTTTTCTGTCTGCCGGGGACCAGACGATGACGACCTCGGGAGAAACCCCGGCGCGTGAAGCCAGCACCTATCTTCTCAGAATGCCGTCAGATCTGCCGATTAATTTTTCGGTCGATGCAGACAATTCAGCCTGCAGCCTGGAAATCAAGAAAACCAGCCAGCGCGGCGTCTTAAGCACAATCAGCCGATTCCCCGCGTCTTTCAAAGACAGCGGTCAAAGCGGCGACGAATATACGTTTTCGTTTTTCCAGAACCGCGTTTCGTTTATGAGCGGCGCCCGATGCGCCTTCTCATTTTCTCTGACGCAGATGTGACCATGTGCTTGGGGTGCCGGGCATGCCTTGCCGTCTGGCGGGGCGCTCATACCCACCAATTCATGCCTTCGCCAATTCCTTCTCCACCGCCGAAACCAGCCGCGAATCGTCGGCCGTCACATCGGGCGCGAATCGGGCGGCGACTTTGCCGTCGCGGCCGATCAGGAATTTTTCGAAGTTCCAGAGGATGTCGTCCTCATCGCTGCCTGTCATCCCGTGGGATTTCAGGCGTTCGCGCATCGGGCCGTCACCCGTCGTCGCGACACCCGACTTGGTCAATTGCCGGTAAAGCGGGTGCTGGGCCTCGCCCTTGACCGAAATCTTCGAGAAGATCGGGAAGGTGACGTCGTAGGTGCTGGTGCAGAAATCGAGGATCTCGGCGTCGGTGCCGGGCTCCTGGCCCTTGAAGTCGTTGGCGGGAAAGGCGGCGATGACGAAGCCGCGCTCGCGCTTTTCCCCATAGAGCTTTTCCAGCCCCTCATATTGGACTGTCAGCCCACATTTCGAGGCGACATTGACGACCAAGAGCACCCTGCCCTTGTATTCGTTGAGCGTGGTCTCACGACCATCCACTGTTTTGACCGGGATATCCAGCACATTGCCCGTCACGGGAACCTCCAATTTCGTAAGGATATGTTTCGCCAAGCTTAGCGATATCGCCGCAGTTGTCATCAGCGTCGGGATCAACTTGGCTTCCACAGGACGCCGGTGCGGCTTCCGGCCGCACCGGGCCTCAGCACCTCAGGCGGGAGACGTTTCCTTCACGTCGTCGAGCAGGAAGTGCACGACGAGATAATCCGTCTTGTAATGGCGGCCACTGTCCGACACGGAATCGACGCTGCCGCCGTCCTTCGGGTGCCAGGGATGATAGTGGGGGTTGGTGGTGATCAGCGTGATGGCCTTGCCATCTCTTTCGCCAAGCCGGAAGCGCATCTCGGCGAGCGGCCAGATCCGCTCGTAATCCTGCATGGTGATTCGCGCCTTCAGCGCCTTGCGCTGCAGCGGCGCTTCGCCGGCCTCGGCTGGTGTTTCCAACATCACCTCCTCAGCTCCGCTGATGATGGCGTTGAATTCTTCAGGCCACATGCGTCTCATGAAATCGCTCCTCCCGAGGCTTTTTCGTCAGTTCACAGATGGAACTTAGCGGTTTGTTCGAAAGAAGCAAATTCCTGTCATGCGGTTGTCATCGGTGCCGGCTGCTCCTACCTTCCCGTCAAACCGCATCTGGGCCGTCAGTCGCCCGCAATCCCGAGATCAGAGATGAAGACACGTGAAGAAAGGCAGGCGCTCCGGGCGAGCATGCCGCGCACCCCGCTCAGCGCCCATCATATGGAGAACGCCCGGCTGCTGCCGGATCGCGGCGAGCTGCTCTACCGGATTCCGAACGGCGGCATCGGCGTCGAGGTGGGAGCAGCCTTCGGCGAATATACGGCGGAGATCCTGGAAAAGAACCGCCCGGCGCAGCTCTACCTCATCGATCCCTGGTCGATGGACCGCTACAGCTCCGGGCTCGATGCGATCCACACAAATTTCGCGGCCGAGATCGAGGCCGGCCGGCTGCACCTGATGCAGGGCACATCGCTCGAGAAGCTTGCCGAATTCGAGGACGATTTCCTCGACTGGGCCTATATCGATACCGATCATTCCTTCGAGCTCACCTGGCAGGAACTCCTGCTCTGCGAAAAGAAGGTGAAGCGGACGGGGCGCATTGCCGGGCATGATTTCTGCACCGGCAATACGGTCAAGCCGATCGTCTATGGCGTCGTCGAGGCGGTTACCAAATTCTGCAAGGATTACGGCTGGCAATTCGAGTTCCTGACGGTCGAATCGCATGCACATTTTTCCTATTGCCTGAAGCGGCTCTGATCAGCTTTACACCTTGCCGGAATATTGCTCGTCGCTGACCTTTTCCATCCAGTCGACGTGATTGCCGTCCAGCGCCTCATGAATGGCGATGTGCGTCATCGCCGTATCCGGGGCAGCACCATGCCAATGTTTTTCGCCCGGCGCGAACCAGACGGTATCTCCGGCGCGGATCTCGCGGATGTCCCCACCCCAACTTTGAGCGAGGCCCTTGCCTGATGTCACGATCAGCGTCTGGCCGAGCGGATGCGTATGCCAGGCCGTGCGGGCGCCGGGTTCGAAGGTGACGGAGACCGCCCTGGCCCGTGCGGGTGCTGGCGTTTCCATCAGCGGATCCTGGCGAACGGCGCCGGTGAAATAGTCGGCCGGTGGCTTCGTCGAGGGGCGAGAGCCGACGGGTTTGATCTCCATGATCTTTCCTTTTCCATCCATACGGTTGAAGCCTTGTGGCAGAACGATATTTCATCGGGGCGACCAATCAAAGCCGGATCGACAATTGCCGCGGACTGACCCGACTGATAATTCCAACACCTTTCATCACCTACGGAGGATTTTTCATGAAACACCATGCTTTTGGCCGCATGCCCTTCACCGTCACCAATGTCGGCTTCGGCGCATGGCAGATCGGCGGCTCCTGGGGTGATATCAGCGAGGCGGACGGACGCGCGGCGTTGAATGCCGCGCTCGATGCCGGCATGACATTCATCGATACGGCGGATGTCTATGGCGACGGCCGCTCGGAAAAGATCATCGCCGACGTGCTGAAGACGCGTGGCAGCGAACGGCCGATGGTTGCCACCAAGGCCGGCCGCCGCCTCAACCCGCATGTCGCCGAAGGCTACACAAAGGCTAATCTCGCAGGCTTTATCGACCGCAGCCTGGCGAATCTTGCCGTCGACAGCCTCGACCTCGTGCAACTCCACTGCCCGCCGCGCGACGCGCTTTACCAGCCTGAGATCTTCGAGAGCCTGAACGCGCTGCAGAAGGCCGGCAAGATCAAGGGTTACGGCGTCAGCGTCGAAAAGGTCGAAGACGGGCTGAAGGCGATCGAATATCCCGGCGTCGTCAGCATCCAGATCATCTACAACATCTTCCGCCAGCGCCCCGACCACCTCTTCTTCCAGGAAGCGCGCCGCAGGAATGTGGCGATCATCGCCCGTGTGCCGCTCGCCAGCGGTCTTCTCTCCGGCAAGATCACCCGGGACACACATTTTGCCAGCGACGACCACCGCAATTTCAACCGCAACGGCGAGGCCTTCGATGTCGGCGAGACCTTTGCCGGCGTTCCCTTCGAGGCCGGCCTGCAGGCGGTGGAAGAGGTGCGCAAGCTGGTGCCCGAGGGCACGACGATGGCTGCCTTCGCGCTCCGCTGGATTCTGATGAGCGACGCTGTCACCGTCGTCATCCCCGGCGCCCGCAATGCCGAGCAGGCCAGGGCCAACGCGGCTGCCGCCGACCTTGCGCCGCTGTCAGCCGATGTCATGGCGGCAACGCGCGAGATCTATGAGCGGCTGATCGCGCCGCATGTGCACCAGCGCTGGTAGGCCATCGATATTCCAAAATGCAAATGGCCGAAAGGCAAAATGGCCGGGTTGTCGCCCGGCCATTTTTCTGTCGTGTAACTATCAGAAGCTCAGTTCGTGGCGGTCAGGTCGACCGGGAAGAACAGGGTCTCGCCGGAGGAGTCGCTGACGCCGTCATTGTCGGTGACCGCGTAGGGCTTGCCCGACGCGTCGAAAGTGAAGCCTTCGAGCTTGTCCAGCACATAGCCGTTGGTGGCAGACTTCAGCTCACCGAGGAAGTCATGGGCTTCGGTTTTCTTGACGACCGGCAGCTCGGCTCCGAGCTTGGCGGGCTTCAGGTCCGAAATCCAGACCTTGTAAAGCTTCTTCAGCCTGGCGGCATCGCCGACGAGGTTGTCGCGCTCGATGATGTAGACACTGTCGCCCTGTACCGAGATCTCGGACAGGCCGACCCAGCCGCTTTCCGTCTTGTCGAGCGGATAGCGAACGGCACCCCATTCCTTCTTCTTCGGATTGTAGGAGACGAGCTTGACGAAGCCCTTCTCGTCGTCGCTCCACTCGCGCTGGACGGCCATCCACAGCGTGGTGTCGTCGCCGGTGCCGACAATTGTCACGCCTTCGAAGCCGTAGCGGATTTCGTTGGCGACGAGCTCCTTCGGCAGGGCGATCTCAGCCTTGATGTCGCCTTTGGCATTGACATTGTAGAGGGCGTGCGGAACGAGACGCTCACTGTAGCCTTCCGAGGCGAGCCAGAAAGAGCCATCGGCGGCAGCCGCAATGCCTTCGATGTCGAGCTTCTGGGCCGGGGTGCCGTCACGTTTGACGACGAGGGCGTCGGTGATGACGGCCGGCTTCTTGCTGGCATCGATCGTGTAGATCGTCGGCTGCGAGCCGAGAACGCTGTCGCTGACGGCGTAGAGCATGCCCGGCTTGCCCGGAACGGCGGCGAGACCCGAAAGGGCTGCGAAGCCGATCGGATTGCCGTCCTTCTCGGCGGAGACGATCTGCGGATAGGCCTTCTCGCCTTCCGAGCGCTCGTAGATCATCACATGCGAGCGCGCGCCGCCGTCCTTGCCGAGATCGACCTCGTTGGCGGTCGCAAAGAGATTGCGGGCGGGAATGGCGATCGCGCCTTCCGGCGAAATGCCGGACGGCAGCAGCTGGACGAGTTCTGGATCGGCGCCGGTATCCTTAAAGACGCCGACGACCGAGGCGCGCTCAGCAAGCAGGAAGAAGTATTGGTCGTCGCCGAACTTGGCGGCTTCGAGGCCTTCCGGCTCGACGCCCTTCGATCCCGAGCGGCTTTCCGGATAGTGGCCGATATGGGCGACGGCGCGTTCGAAGGATGCGCCCGATTCGTAGAGAAGCTTGCCCGTCTTGTCGAAAATGGTAAAGCCGCGCGAGCCGCCCTGGTAGTCGCCTTCATTGGCGACGACGAGGCGGTTGTCGTCCAGCCACTTCACGGCGTCGGGCTCGCGCAGTACGCCCTTGGCTTCGCCTGAGAATTTCAGGGCGCCGTCACGCTTGGTATCGATGCCGGTGAGATCGACGCTGCCGGCGGTAAAATGCGTCTTCACCTCGGCCGTATTGGCGTCGATGATGACGATCTCGTTGTTTTCCTGCAGCGTCAGGGCAATCTCGTTCAGGCCGTTGAAGGCGACGAATTCCGGTTCCGGATCCTCCGGGGCGACGCCGGTAAGCCCGGTCAGAGCCACGTGCTTGATAGTGCCGCAATCGACGGTGCCGTTCTTGACCTGGAAGACGACGAGGTCGCCGGCCGGCATCTGCGGGATCTTTCCGTCATTGACGTCTTCGTCGCGCTCGTTTTCGATTGCGATGGTGCCGAGCGTCTTGTCCTTGTTGAGGGCGATCGAATCCGGCTGGCCGCCGAGATCGCAAGTGTTCTCGATCTTCTTGGTCGCCACGTCGACGATGGCGAGACGGCCCGAGGGCTTGGCCTTGCTTTCGGAGGTGTTGACGGCAACGAGCGCCTTGCCGGCGCTGGAGGTGACCGAAGTCGGCTCGCCGTCCATCATCAGCGCGCCGCCGGCCTTCGGGGCCTTGGCATCGGTAATGTCGATAAAGCCGATCGCGCCGAGCGGGCTGTCGCTATAGATCAGCGTGTTGCCGTCGTCGGTCGCGGTGATGATCTCGGCGGAACTCACCGAAAGCTTGTCCCTATCAACAGGCAGGTTCTCTGCGACCGGGAAGGAAGCGATGCGGTTGAAAACCGGCTCGGCCGCGGCCGGGAACGCTACGGATGCGAGAAGCACGGCAGCAAGCGCTGCCTTGCGCGATGAAATTGTCATGAAATCCCCCATGTGTCGAACATTCGAAACAGGAGTTTTCTGCGCGCGCGGCATGACAGAGGCATGACAGATGCGGCATTTTGCACCTGATCACGTCAGGCTGGTTTGCGCTCCCGGCGCATCTCGTTTCGCATGATGAACAGCGAAGCAGACAGGATGAGAGCCGCTCCCAGCCAGAGGTAGCCCGCCGGCGCATAACCGAAGAACAGCCAACCGGCCAGCACGTTCAACGGCAGTTTCAGATCGTCGAACGGCTGGACGTAGGCGGCATCCGCTGCGGCGTAGGCAAGCGTCAGCAAATACTGCGCTACGGCAGTCAGCAGCCCCGCCAGCAGGAACAGGGCAAGGGTTGCGCCCGTCGGCACTGCAAAGCCTGCCGCAAGCGCCAGCCCGCCATTTATCGGCGTCAGCAGAACGAGCAGCCAGACGGTGATCGTCTCCGGCCGTTCGATGCCCGTCAGGCTCTTGGTGATCAGCGACGAGCCGCCCCACAGCAGCGCCGAAAACACAGGCAAGAGAGCCGCCCAGCCAAAACCATCAGACCATGGCTGCAGAATGATCATCGCTCCGGTGAAACCCGTCGCCGTCGCTGCCCAGCGGGCCGGGCCGACGCGCTCACCGAGGAAAAGCCGGGCGCCCAGAATGATGAATAAGGGCGAGGTCATCACCAGTGCGATCGCCTGCCAGATCGGCACCGCGGCAAGGCCGGCGACCCAGGCCTCGACGCCGAGCGCGGCAAGCGCGACGCGCGCGAGGTGACGCCAGGGATAGTGTGTGCGCATCGCTGCGAGGCCGAGCCTCTTCAGGAACGGCAGCGAAAACAGGAAGGCGAAGCCATATTGCCAGAAGGCAGCCGATGCCGAGGGAAAGGCAAGCTTCATCGTCAGCCATTGGGTGACGATGTTGAGAAGCGAAAAGGCAATGCCGGCAAGGACCATCCAGAGGGCGCCGACAACGGCGCGGGGCGGCTCGACTGCAAGGGAATTCTGATTCATGTCTTTCATCCGCGACCAGGGACCAACATAAATCAGGACGCATGAGGCACGAACACGAACGACATGGCGGATCCCCACCCTCTCGCACGACCGACACTCATTCTCTTCCATCCGGACTTTAACCGTCGGCTCCGGAATCGCACCGGATCTGCTGACCCCTCCCCCGCTTGGACACGAGGAAAGGCGCTCGCGGGCTCGAGCCGAAACCCTTACCGCCGGTGGGGAGTTTCACCCCGCCCTGAGGACAGAAACGTCGTAGATCAAAGCTCGGGCGACGGCAAGGCTCGCCAAAGCAAAGGGGTCCGGCAAAGCCGAACCCCTCTCAAATCCTGCACAACCGGTCTCGTTTCCGGCTGGTGGATAATCTCAGATCAGCCGTTGACGGCGTCCTTCAGGCCCTTGCCGGGCGTGAATTTCGGCACGTTGCGAGCCGGAATGTCGACTTCAGCGCCCGTCGACGGGTTACGGCCCTTCGATGCGGCACGATGAGAAACGGTGAAGCTGCCGAAACCCGCGAGGCGGATGTCGCCCTTGTTCTTGAGTTCAGCCTGGACAACGTCAAAAACCGCGTCAACAGCGGAAGCCGCGTCAGACTTCGTCAGTCCTGCCTTTTCGGCTACTGCGGACACGAGTTCATTCTTGTTCATGTTTCCACCCCTTTCTAAATGGTATGAAACGACTCAAAAGTAAGCTAGGCGCAGAATAGGTTTCATCAGGCCCGCCGAAAACCCAAAAGCCCTGCAAATCAAGGAAAAGCAAGCGTCTACATGACGTTTTCACAAAAAAGGCTGGCGTTTCCGCCAGCCTTTTTGCGTGTTTTGGGCCAATTGGGCATAAATGTGGCAAAGGCCACTCAATGCGCTATGGTTGCGCCTGTCTCATCGAGGCCTTCGACCGTTGCGATGACCGGCGTTTCCACCGTGCCGTCCCATTCGATCGGCTCCGGCCGCCGGATCAGCGCATGCTTGATCACCTCGCCCATGCGGGATACCGGGATGATCTCCATGTTGTTCTTCACGTTATCGGGAATCTCCGCCAGATCCTTGGCGTTTTCTTCCGGAATCAGCACCTTCTTGATGCCGCCGCGAAGCGCTGCGAGCAGCTTTTCCTTGAGACCGCCGATCGGCAGCACACGGCCGCGAAGGGTGATTTCACCGGTCATGGCCACATGCCTGTCCACCGGGATGCCGGTCATGATCGAGACGATCGCGGTTGCCATGGCGACGCCGGCCGAGGGGCCATCCTTCGGCGTCGCGCCTTCCGGCACGTGCACGTGGATGTCGCTCTTGTCGAAGCGCGGCGGCTCGACGCCGAAATCGACAGCGCGCGAGCGGACATAGGAAGCCGCTGCCGAGATCGATTCCTTCATGACTTCCTTCAGATTGCCGGTGACCGTCATGCGGCCCTTGCCCGGCATCATCACGCCTTCGATGGTCAGCAGCTCGCCGCCGACTTCCGTCCAGGCAAGACCGGTCACGACGCCGACCTGATCCTCGCCCTCTGCTTCGCCATGGCGGAAGCGCGGGACGCCCAGATAGTCGGAGATGTTGGCCGCCGTCACGTGAACGGACTTCGTCTTGCCCTTGATGATCTCGGTGACCGCCTTGCGGGCGAGTTTCATCAGTTCGCGTTCGAAGTTGCGGACGCCGGCTTCGCGGGTGTATTGCTGGCTGATCGCCATCAGGGCGTCGTCGCTGACCGAGAATTCTTCCGGCTGCAACGCATGTTCCTTGATGGCCTTCGGCAGCAGGTGCCGCTTGGCGATTTCGCGCTTTTCATCCTCGGTGTAGCCGGCGATACGGATGATCTCCATGCGGTCCATCAGAGGCGCTGGAATATTCAGCGTATTCGCCGTCGTGATGAACATCACATCCGACAGGTCGTATTCGACTTCCAGATAGTGGTCCATGAAGGTCATGTTCTGGGCCGGATCGAGCACTTCGAGCAGGGCCGAGGACGGATCGCCGCGATAGTCCTGGCCGAGCTTGTCGATCTCGTCGAGCAGGAAGAGCGGGTTGGACTTCTTCGCCTTCTTCATCGACTGGATGACCTTGCCGGGCATCGAGCCGATATAGGTGCGGCGGTGACCGCGGATTTCGGCTTCGTCGCGAACGCCGCCAAGCGCCATGCGGACATACTCACGGCCGGTCGCCTTGGCGATCGACTGGGCGAGCGAGGTCTTGCCGACACCCGGAGGACCGACGAGGCAGAGGATCGGGCCCTTGATCTTGGTGGCACGGGCCTGCACGGCCAGATATTCGACGATGCGCTCCTTGACCTTGTCGAGACCGAAGTGATCGGCTTCGAGGATCTTCTCGGCATTGTTGAGATCGGCCTTGATCTTCGACTTCTTGCCCCAGGGAATGCCGAGCAGCCAGTCCAGATAATTGCGCACGACGGTGGCTTCCGCCGACATCGGGCTCATCTGGCGCAGCTTCTTCAGCTCCGCATCGGCCTTTTCACGGGCTTCCTTGGACAGCTTTGTCTTGGAGATGCGCTCTTCCAGTTCGCTCATCTCGTCGCGGCCTTCCTCGCCGTCGCCGAGTTCCTTCTGGATCGCCTTCATCTGTTCATTGAGGTAATACTCGCGCTGGGTCTTCTCCATCTGGCGCTTGACGCGCGAGCGGATGCGCTTTTCGACCTGCAGGACCGAGATCTCGCCTTCCATGAAGCCGAGGGCCTTTTCGAGGCGCTGCTTGACGCTGGTGGTCTCCAGCATCTCCTGCTTCTCGGTGATCTTGATCGACAGATGCGAGGCGACCGTATCGGCGAGCTTGGAATAGTCGTCGATCTGGCTGGCGGCGCCGACCACTTCGGGCGAAATCTTCTTGTTGAGCTTCACGTAGCTCTCGAATTCGGAGACGACCGAACGCGACAAGGCTTCCAGTTCGACCGGATCGTCATGCGGCTCCTCGAGCACATGGCCGAGCGCCTCATAGAAATCCTCGCGGCTGGTATAGGTGTCGATTTCGGCGCGGGCGCGGCCTTCGACGAGAACCTTCACGGTGCCGTCGGGCAGCTTCAGGAGCTGCAGCACGTTCGCCACGGTGCCGACATTGTGGATCGCGGAAGGATCCGGATCGTCGTCGCTGGCGTTGATCTGCGTCACCAGCATGATCTGCTTGTCGGAACCCATGACCTCTTCGAGCGCACGGATCGACTTTTCCCGTCCGACGAACAGCGGCACGATCATATGCGGGAAAACCACGATGTCGCGCAGGGGCAGAACAGGGTAGGCAGTGCTGCTCGCTACAGACGTTTTCTTCGTCATTTTATGTCCTTTCCATCGTCCCGTTGCCGGGCTCTCTGCGCGGCCGCTTGGGACCGGCCGGCACTCTCACTTGTTGCTACAAGTGGAGGTTCTGACTACGCTTTTCAAGCCACGCTAACGCCCGCGTCCCTCGGATGTGACAGCTTTATTACAACGGAACACCAACACTATGAAGCGCGTGGCTGGACCGGCGCTTACCACTTCCGACCCGGCTAAAATACAAACGCCAGCAAGAGGCTTACGGAATCATTGCATCATTGCCAAGCACGATCCCTTGCGCAACATCGGCAAAGGCAATTTCGTTCCCCCGGGCAAATACTAACAGCGCCTCGCATGTTTTTTCAAATAGAAAGGGGCCTGCCTATGGCAAGCCCCCAAAATAATCACGCGAAAACCGCAAAGGTCACGCCGAAGCGTTGGCTTTTTCTTCCTGGCGATCGGCATAGATGTAAAGCGGACGGGCCGAACCGCGCACCACTTCCTCGGAGATGACGACCTCGCGCACGCCTTCCAGGGTCGGCAGTTCGAACATCGTGTCGAGCAGGATCTTCTCCATGATCGAGCGAAGGCCGCGGGCGCCGGTCTTGCGCACGATCGCCTTGCGGGCGATTTCGCGAAGAGCGTCCTCGTGGAAGTTCAGCTCCACGTCTTCCATCTCGAACAGGCGCTGATACTGCTTGATCAGCGCGTTCTTCGGCTCGGACAGGATCTGGATCAGCGCGTCCTCGTCGAGGTCCTCGAGCGTCGCCAGAACCGGCAAGCGGCCGATGAACTCAGGGATCAGGCCGAACTTGACCAGATCTTCAGGCTCCAGTTCGCGCAGAACCTCGCCGACGCGGCGGTCATCCTGCGACTTGACGCTAGCGCCAAAGCCGATCGAGGTCTTCTCGCCACGGGCAGAGATGATCTTGTCGAGGCCGGCAAAAGCGCCGCCGCAGATGAACAGGATGTTCGTCGTGTCGACCTGGAGGAATTCCTGCTGCGGGTGCTTGCGGCCGCCCTGCGGCGGAACGGAAGCGACCGTGCCTTCCATGATCTTCAGCAGCGCCTGCTGCACGCCCTCGCCCGAGACGTCACGGGTAATCGACGGGTTGTCGGACTTGCGCGAAATCTTGTCGACTTCGTCGATGTAGACGATGCCGCGCTGTGCACGCTCGACGTTATAGTCGGCCGACTGCAGCAGCTTCAGGATGATGTTTTCGACATCCTCGCCGACATAACCGGCCTCGGTCAGCGTCGTCGCATCGGCCATGGTGAAGGGAACGTCGATGATGCGCGCGAGCGTCTGAGCAAGATAGGTCTTGCCGCAGCCGGTCGGACCGACGAGCATGATGTTCGACTTCGCCAGCTCGACTTCGCCGTTCTTGGAGGCGTGCGCCAGGCGCTTGTAATGGTTGTGAACGGCAACCGACAGGATCTTCTTCGCCTGCCGCTGGCCGATGACATATTCGTCGAGGACCTTGATGATGTCCTGGGGCGTCGGAACGCCGTCGCGGGACTTGACCATCGAGGACTTGTTTTCCTCACGGATGATGTCCATGCACAATTCGACGCATTCATCGCAGATGAAGACGGTCGGTCCGGCAATCAGTTTCCGGACTTCGTGCTGGCTCTTTCCGCAGAACGAACAATAAAGAGTGTTCTTGGAGTCGCCGCCGTTGCTGCCGCTGACCTTGCTCATATCACTTTCCTTCCAGCACGCCGCATTTCAAGGCGAAATCGCGGTCCACTCTATCAGCTCCTGGCGGCACTCCGTTTCCGGAGCCTTTGCCGAGAAGGGCTTCAGGGGCTACGAACCGGAGCCAACCAATCATGTCCTGGCCCCGGCGGCAACGAATTCCCCTTCGAATGCCGAATGCTATGTCATAAAAATTCAACATAGCATTAATAGTTACTATTAGCGTCTTCGTCGCCGGATGAAAGCCCTTGTTCAATCACAAATGGGATAGAACTGTGGCGAGGAAAACACCATCCCTATTAATTACTAGCCTGCTCGCCTTCCATTTCGAGGCGCGACGTCAGAACCTTGTCGATCACGCCCCAGCTCTGGGCTTCGTCCGCATCCATGAAATGGTCACGATCGAGCGTCTTTTCAACTTCCTCATAGGTCCGGCCCGTGTGCTTGACGTAGACCTCGTTCAGGCGGCGCTTCATCTTGAGGATGTCGCGGGCATGACGCTCGATGTCCGAAGCCTGGCCCTGGAAGCCGCCCGAAGGCTGGTGCACCATGATGCGGGAATTCGGCGTGGCAAAGCGCATGTCCTTGTGGCCGGCCGCCAGCAGCAGCGAGCCCATGGACGCAGCCTGGCCGATGCAGAGTGTCGAAACCGCGGGCTTGATGAACTGCATCGTATCGTAGATCGCCATGCCGGCGGTGACGACGCCACCGGGCGAATTGATGTAGAGGGCGATTTCCTTCTTCGGGTTTTCGGCCTCGAGGAAAAGCAGCTGGGCGCAGACGAGCGTCGCCATATGGTCCTCGACAGTACCTGTCAGGAAGATGATGCGTTCCTTCAACAGGCGGGAATAGATGTCGTAGGAGCGTTCACCGCGGTTGGTCTGTTCCACGACCATCGGAACCAGGGCCATTGCGGTATCGACTGGGTTTCTCATGTGCGTCCTTTGTCAACGTCTCGCCGGCCGGCGCCGGGAATCAAAGAAAAAATGTCTTACCCCTACATAGAGTGTCCCGGCCCTCCTCTTCAAGACACGCATGAGGATAACGTTAAGAAGACGGGGCCAGGCGGCTAAGCTCCTTCTTTTCATGCATGTCGTTATCCCGGAACCGCTGCACACTTCCGGGCGACATGCATTGAGCCTCTTTCCCTCAAACGCCTGTTAACGGGGAGACCTTGGCTACGGTCTCCCCGGCTTTTCTCCATGACAGGATGAAGGAAGGCTTACTCTATTCGACTGTGCTCATACACGTTTACCCAACGGAAAGCCTATCGGCAGATATCGGCCTGAAACAATGCCGCAGCGCAGCGACATTAAGGAAGTGGCGAGCTTCCTCGGCAAGGATGTGAACGGACAGACAAGGGGTCGCTGCCGTGTTCAGTATTGCTACAGGTCTCGCCATCTGGTGTTCCGAGGCCATGACGCTCGCTTTGGTGCTGTTCGTCGCCTGGCGCCACAACGTCAGGAACGAGGCCTATCTCTATTGGGGCTTGGGCTTCCTGCTGACCGGCATTGGCTTTGCGATGATCGCGTTGCGCGGCGAAATCCCCAGCGTGCTTTCCACAGAGGCGGGCAATGCCATCGCCCTGCTCGGCCAGAGCGCCTGGGTGGCAGGTTTTCTGGCACTCGACCGCAAGCGGATCGAATGGTGGGCACTGCTGCCGCCGGCAATCTGGCTCGCCGGTGTCTTCCTGCCCTGGGTCAACAGCGATTATTCAAACCGGGTGGTGCTCTACAACCTTGCTTCGGCGACGGGTGCGACGGCACTCGCCATGGCGGTCGCCGCCGGCGACATGCGCCGTGAGCCTACCCGCATCAAGCTGATGGGTGTGTTCGTCCTCCAGGGCTGCCTGTGCTTCGGCTCGGCGCTGACGATGGCATTGACGATGCCAAGCGATGTCGAGGCGACAAATCTCGGCGGCGCTTCCGCCATGGCCACCGCCTTCCTGCTGACCATCGCTTTCGCGTTCACCTGCCGGCTGATCATGGAGCGCTCCGAACGACACCTGCGGGCCCTCACCCTGACCGACTCGCTGACCGGCGTGCTCAACCGCCGTGGCCTGCTCGGCTATTTCGACGGCATTCAGGAGAGAGCTCATAACGAGCAGCGCCAGGTTGCGGTCATTCTCTTCGATCTCGACCATTTCAAGCGCGTCAACGACCATTTCGGCCACCAGTCCGGCGATGCCGTGCTGACCGCCTTTGCGCGCATGGCCCGCCAGTATATTCCGAACAACATCTTCGGCCGCATGGGCGGCGAGGAATTCGCCGCATTCGCCACCGTCGCGGACCAGACGGAAGCCGAGGCGATCGCCGAAGCGATCCGCACCGAATTCTGCCGTCTTCCCGTCAGCACCGGCGAAGCGATCGTTCCGGTCACAGTCAGCATCGGTATCGCGCTTGCCTCCTCGATCGAAGCCAATATCGACAAGCTGATCTCGGCCGCCGACCGGGCGCTCTATGCGGCGAAGGCCGCCGGCCGCAACTGCACGGTCACCTTCGGCGAAGCGGAGGCCGCAGCCCCTGCACCAGCCACGCCGAACAGCACTGCCGGCGAACTCGTACCGACGGTCGACGATCAGGTCGAAGCGCTCAGACGCATGGGCACGCTGTCGCGGGCCGGGTAGTCCGAGATCCCTGCCCCGCATCTTTCCGAGGTCCGGCAAATCCGCTAAGCCTCGGAGCATGATGATCCCATCCTTTCTCTCAATCGACCGCGCCAGCCGCCATGTCTCGCTAGATGGCCGCAACCCGGCCTTCTACGGCAACCCAAATGCCGTCTATGCCGCACTTCACGCCCATTGCCCGACCTTCTACTGGAGCGAGCAGAAGCAGTGGTTCTTCACAGGTTACGACCATGTGAACGGACTGCTGCGCGACCGGCGCTTCGGCCGGCAGATCCTGCATATCGCCAGCCGAGAGGAGCTCTGCCTTGCCGAGCCGATGCCGCATCTTGCCAGTTTCGATCTCTCGGAACGTTATTCCCTGCTCGAACTCGAACCGCCGGAGCACACGCGGCTCCGCACGCTCGTCAACCGCGCCTTCGTGTCCCGTCATGTCGAGAAGATGAAACCGGATCTTGCCGAACTCGCCAACCGGCTGATCGACGGCTTCGCGGAGAGGCGTGAGGTCGAGCTGCTCTCGGCCTTTGCCGACATCATCCCGGTGACGATGATCGCGCGGATGATCGGCATTCCCGAGGAGATGGGGCCGCAGCTGCTCGCCTGGTCGCACGCCTATGTCCGCATGTACATGTTCGGCCGTACGCGCGAGCAGGAGGAAGAGGCCGAACGGGCGGCCAAGGAATTTTCCGACTACGTCAAGACGGTCATCACGGAACGCCGTGCCGAACCGCGCGACGACCTGCTGACCCACATGATCCATACCGAGCATAAGGGCCAGTATCTGACCGAGGAGGAGCTCGTCTCGACGACGATCGTGCTGCTCAATGCCGGGCATGAGGCGACCGTGCACCAGATCGGCAACTCCGTGCGCACTATCCTCGACAGCGGCTGCGATCCGGCGAAACTCTTCCGGGACGAGGCAACGACGGAGCGCACCGTCGAGGAAACCCTGCGCATCTGCGCGCCTGTCCACATCTTCCAGCGCTGGGCCCTGGAGCCGGCCGAAATCGACGGAGTCTCCTTCAAGCGCGGCGACAAGGTCAGCCTAATCCTCGCCGCCGCCAATCTCGATCCGGCGAAATTCACCGATCCCCTCACCTTCAAGCCCGACCGCAACGAGGCGGCAAACCTCTCCTTCGGCGCCGGCATCCATTTCTGCATTGGCGCGCCGCTGGCGCGGCTGGAGCTCAACGTCGTGCTGCCGATCCTGTTCGAACGGCTTGCCGGCCTGAGGCTGGCGAAGACGCCGGTGGTCAAGGACGTCTACCATTTCCACGGGCTGGATCGGCTGGATCTGCAATGGTGATCCGTCCTCTGAGCTGGGCAATGTCTGGAATGCAGGCGAGCAGTTCGATCGCGCCACCGATCGGTCCGCGCAGCCAGCGCGGCGCCATTTCGGTGACGAGACGGCGATGCCGAGGCTGATCAGAACGCCAGCGGATTGCTGCGCGACCGGATCCCATTCTTTACCCGTAGAGGAAGCCGAAGCCGAAGGTCCGGAAGGCGACCGCCGCGCCCCCAACCATGGAAATCGTAGCGGCGAGCAGAGCCGCTAGAAAAAGCAGCCCACAGCCGAAAACTATCCAATGGAAATACGGTCGCCGCCGATAACGATCCGTCAATACCGAGCCTATGCCACGATGTTGGCGGCATCACGCGGCTGACTCTTCTTCCAGCTTGCTGGATATGTCGTGTGCCGACATGGGTTTTCCCATCAGATAGCCTTGAAGCTGATCGCAGCCGGCGTCGCGCAAGATCGCCGCCTGGCGGGTAGTCTCGATACCTTCCGCGGTAACGGGAATTCGTAGCGCGGTCGCGAGCGAGATGGTTGCCCGGAGAACATCAGCGCCATTTGCGCCTTCGTCGAGGGCCGACACGAGTGAACGGTCGATCTTCATGCGATCAAACCCAAACTGCCGCAATGCACCGATGCTGGCATAGCCGCAGCCAAAATCATCAAGAGCAAACTTTATGCCGACGCGCTTGAGCTGGTCTATCGACCGCCGGGCCTGGTCCGGATTTGTCATCAGAACGCCTTCGGTGATCTCCAATGTCAGGCGGTTGGGATTGAAATCGAGCTCCTGCAGGACAGAGATCACTTCGGCGGCAAATTCCGGATTGCAGAGCTGGATTGGCGAAACGTTCACCGACAATGCCAGATCGGGCCAGCTCTTGGCGTGCTCGATCGATGTTCTCAGCATATGAACGCCGAGCGCATCGATGAGGCCGCACCTCTCGGCAAGAGGGATGAAAATCTCCGGGCTGATGTTTCCCGTTGCAGTTCGCCAGCGCGCCAGTGCTTCAAGACCAGTCACAGCGCCGGTCGAAGCGGAGACGAGAGGTTGGAAAACGGCTTCGATTGCGCCACTGCTGATGGCATTCTTCAACAGGCCTTCAAGTTCGGCGATCCGTATGCGTTCCCGGTCCAATTCGGGGTCGTATTCGATCGCCTGGCCTTTGCCATTTGCCTTGGCACGATAGAGGGCCATGTCGGCTCTGCGGAGAAGCTCCAAGGGCGGGACGTCTTCGTCGCGAGCAGCAGCTCCGATGCTTGCGCCAACTTCGATCGTTCGACCGTCGATTTTGAAGGGCTCGGCAAACAGCGCCAGAATCCTCTTTTCCATATCTCCGCACGTGGCAGAACCGACGTGCACCAGCGCAAATTCGTCGCCCCCGAGCCGCGCTGCGGCAATGATTTCGGGGTGGCAAGCCGTCAGCGCCTTCGAGACCAGCCGGATCAAGTCGTCCCCCACCGCATGCCCCCAGGCATCATTGACGGCCTTGAAGCCATCAAGGTCGACCAGATAAAGCCGAGGTGGCGAAGAGGCCGAATTTTCCAGCTCTTCCAGCAGGTTGAGAAGCCCATGTCTGTTCAACAGGCCGCTCAGGCTATCGTGTTCGGCTTCGAAAAGCGCTGCTTGTGCCAATTGGCGCAAGCGCCGCGCTTCGGATGCACCAACCAGCAAAACGCCGATCAGGAACAGCGTGAGGATCACGATAGCGGCTGCAACATAGGGGTAGACCTGATCAAACACGGCGCTTCCCGGCGCTTTGCTGGGCCAGACGAGATAGCCGATGACGGTTCCATTCACGTCGGTGATCGGCGTGTTCAGGGATTCCGGCTTGGGCGTCGTCTCGAGGCTCAGCCCCTCGAGTTCGTGGTCATTGGAAAGCGTATCGAGAACCTCCGACGTAAACTCCTTGTAGAAACTCAGCACGCTGAACTTCGGAAGCTTGGGGGCGTCATCGAAAGGCTGGATCGCCTGCGAGGCGATCAGCGCTATACCGCTTTCGGTCTTGATGAAATTGACCACCGGCGCCTTCGCCGGAGCTGCAGCCGCATTGATCTGCTGATAAAAGACGCCGCCAAAAAACGTGCCCGGCTGGAAGGGCTTGCCTTTGGCATAGGCCGAGACGATCGAAGACCGGTCAGGGCCGGTTACGATCGCGCCGTCATAAAGCGCATAATCCTCGCTGGTTTTTCCCCAATTCTCATAGGCCCAATCCGCAGCGGCCGGAGATGAGACAGCACTATAGGCATCGTCCCATATGGCATTGTCCGTCGTTGTCCCGCTCAAGCGACCCACAAAGGCAGCGACCGCCGCACGGGCGGCGCGACTGGCCCTGGCATCGTCGATCTCGTTCACTGAGCGGGTCATTGTGACGACGACATGTGCCATCAGGCCGGTCAGCACGAGGGCGACGACAAGGAAAAAGACCGTTGTCGCGATGATGGAAGACGTCTGGGTTCGAACGTACCTACCTGCAAGATTCGACGACATGCCAATTCCGGAATGATTAATTGCAAGGCCATGTCTGTGAGACCGCAGGAGACATCATGTCCGCAATGCGCTGCAGATAAGGCTTAGCATGTGTCGATGTAGGCACGATTAATGGGATTGGTTAAAAACATTCGATCCGGCACAAAGGCCGCAGCACCGCCTTGCCTGTTTGCAGTCTTGGTTCATCACTGCATCCGTGACGGCAAAAGGTGAAGCCGAAAACCGGACAGATCCGGCATCGTTCGCACCCGATTGCCGGCGCGTGCTCAAACCTTGATCACATAATCCTTGCGAGTCGTTTCAACGACTTCCCACGTTCCCTTGAAGCCGGGTCTGAGGATCATCCGGTCGCCCGCCTTCAGATGAACCGGCTCACCGCCATCCTCCGTCACGATCGAATGGCCGGACAGCAGACTGAAATATTCCCATTCCCCGTAGGCGATCCGCCACTTGCCCGGCGTCGCCTCCCAGATGCCGGAATAGAGGCCGCCTTCGGCCTCCTCCAGGTTCCAGGTGCGGAAGTGTGGGTCGCCGGAAATGATCCGGTCTGCCTCTGGGGCGCCGAACTCGGGTTCGACGCCGTCGATGCTGAAATTGAGGTAGTTTGTCATGGTTACCGTCAATCCCTCTGATCTCAGATCTTCGAGAGCGCCTGTTCGAGATCGGCGATGATGTCCTTGACGTCCTCGATGCCCACGGAAAGCCGCACCACGTCGGGCCCCGCGCCGGCAGCGATCTTCTGCTCGTCGGTCAACTGCCGGTGCGTCGTCGAGGCCGGATGGATGACGAGCGAACGGGTGTCGCCGATATTGGCAAGATGGGAGAAGAGCTCCAGCCCCTCGACCAGCGTCTTGCCCGCCTCATAGCCGCCCTTGACGCCGAAGGTGAAGACGGAGCCGGCGCCCTTCGGCGAGTAGCGCTGCTGCAGGGCATGGTTCGGGTCGTCGTCGAGGCCGGCATAATTCACCCAGGCGATCTTGCTGTGCGCCTTCAGCCATTTCGCGACGGCGATCGCATTGTCGCTGTGGCGCTGCATCCTGAGCGGCAGCGTCTCGATGCCTGTCAGGATCAGGAAAGCATTGAAGGGCGAGATCGCCGGCCCGAGATCGCGCAAGCCGAGCACGCGGGCAGCGATCGCGAAGGCGAAATTGCCGAAAGTCGCGTGCAGGACCATGCCGTTATATTCCGGCCGCGGGCTCGACAACATCGGGTAATTGCCGGATTTCGACCAGTCGAAGGTGCCGCCGTCGACGATGAGGCCGCCCATGGAATTGCCGTGGCCGCCGAGAAACTTCGTCAGCGAATGCACGACGATGTCGGCGCCGTGCTCGATCGGACGGATGAAATAGGGTGTTGCCATCGTATTGTCGACGATCAGCGGCAGGCCGTGGCGATGCGCGACGTCGGCAATGGCGGCGATATCGACGAAGGTGCCGCCGGGATTGGCCAGGCTTTCGATGAAGATGCCGCGCGTCTTGTCATCGATCTGGCTTTCGAAGCTTGTCGGATCGGCGGGGTCGGCCCAGCGCACCTGCCAGCCGAAATTCTCGAAGGCATGGCCGAACTGGTTGATCGAGCCGCCATAGAGCCTGTTGGCGGCGATGAAATTCTCGCCGGGGCGCATGATGGTGTGGAAGACGATCATCTGCGCCGCATGGCCGGAGGCGACGGCAAGGGCCGCCGTGCCGCCCTCGAGCGCTGCGACGCGCTCCTCGAGCACGGCCTGTGTCGGGTTCATGATGCGGGTATAGATGTTGCCGAAGGCCTGCAGACCGAAGAGGGCGGCAGCATGATCGGAATCATTGAAGACGAAAGCGGTCGTCTGGTAGATCGGCGTTATCCGCGCGCCCGTCGCCGGGTCGGGCTGGGCACCGGCATGGATCGCCAACGTGTTGAATCCCGGATCGTTCTTGGCCATGTCGTCCTCCAGTTGTTGCTGACGGGCAGGATCATAGCCGGTCGCTTGCGAAAGTTAATCGCGATCCATTTCAACCCATGGGCGTTCGGTGGAAAATCCGTCTCAGCGGACCGCAACTCAGGCAATAAGACGAGGATACTCGATCGCCGGGCAGCGGTTCATCACCACCTGGACGCCGGCGGCCTCCGCCTTTGCCGCAGCCGCATCGTCGCGCACACCAAGTTGAGACCAGATGATCTTCGGCAGCGGCCTCAGCGCCAGCGCCTCCTCTACGACCCCACCCAGATATTCGGAAGCGCGAAAGACGTCGACCATGTCGATCGGCACGGGAATGTCGGCGAGCCGAGCATAGACGGTGCGGCCCTGGATCAGTTTGCCCGCCTGCCCCGGATTGACAGGAATGACCTCGTAGCCGCGCGACAGCAGATAGCCCATGACGCCGTTGCTCGGCCGGGCCGGATTGGGCGAAGCGCCGATCAGCGCGATGGTCTTTACCGACTGCAGGATGCCGGCGAGGTAATCATCCGTATAGGCATCGTGATCCATGTCCGCTTCTCCACTCCCGAAAGCCCTTCGGCACGGCCGGCACGTTTTTTTGCGTTTCCGTGAAACCGGCTGCGTGTCTTTTCCGTATATATGAATTGGCCCGTATATATGAACTGGATACTCGTTGAGGATGATTCGATGAAAAAAATCGCTCTTGCCCTCATGCTCGTGCTCGCCGCATCGCCGGCGCTGGCGATCTCGCGCTACAATCCGCTCACCATGAGCTGTGCCAGCGTGCGCGCCGCCATTCACAATCAGGGCGCCGTCATCTTCCGCTACCAGTCTCCCCGTGGCTTGCCGCTCTACGACCGCTATGTCCGCAACAGCAATTATTGCGACGCGACCGATTATGCGGAATGGACGCATATCCCTTCGAAAGACACTCCCCGCTGCCAGGTGCTGAACTGTCAGAACATCGACAACCTTGACGGGATGCTCTTCGTTCCGCACCATCAACTCTGATGTTTTTCGCCGCCGTGGCAGACGCAGAAACTGCACGCTTTCCCGTTTGCGAAAGGTTTGAGGATCAATGCCGCGCTGCGATTTCGTAACGATTGCACAATCAGGAGCTTTAATTTTCCCCTATGTCGAAGTTATAGAATAATATCTATATTTCAGCAGCATAGAATAATCAGCTCCCGAATTCCTGCAGATGTTTTCTCTTTTTGTTCGTGATAGCTCCGTGCTTTGTTCCTGTATCCATTAGAAACATCTCATAGTTGAAAGGATCGCGCTGGATTGAACGCATGTCGCGCGCACGTAAAAATTGCTCAAATGGACCGCCATTGTTCGCATCCTGAAAGGATGCTATTCGACATCTGAACGCATAAGCGACCGCCACCGCGCATTTTCGTGCAAATCTCAGTTGTCTTTTCAGGAATTTGAAACGCCGAAGGCGAGGCGTATTCCGCTTCCTCTCATCCTCTCCGGATTCACTCCCTTGCCTCTCGACGTCATCCTGCTTGTTCTCTTCGGCGCACTACTGCACGCGACATGGAACGCCATCGTCAAGGCCGGAAGCGACAAATCCCTCGATGCGGCATTGATCTCGGCCGGCGGCGCGGTTTCGGCGCTGCCGTTCCTTGCATTCCTGCCGTTGCCGCACGCCTCGGCCTGGCCGTTCATCGGTGCCTCGGCCATCCTGCAATTTGCTTATTTTCAATTGGTCGCCGCTGCCTACCGGGCCGGCGACATCGGCCTCGTCTATCCGCTGATGCGTGGCTGCGCACCGCTGCTGATCGCCGCGACAAGCGGTTTTATTCTCCAGGAAAATCTATCCGGCGGCGCCCTTGCCGGCACAATAACGATCTCGGCCGGCGTGCTGACACTCGCCCTGGAGGCGCGGCGCGGCAGCAGCCGCGCTGTCGTCCTCTCGCTTGCCAATGCCTGCGTCATCGCCAGCTACACCTATGTTGACGGAATCGGCGCACGCATCTCCGGCAATGCGGTTTCCTACACTTTGTGGATGTCGCTGCTGCCGCCGGTCCTGCTGTTTTCCTGGGCAGCGTCCCAGCGCGGCGCTTTCGCCGTGGTGCGTCACGTTCGCCGCAATTGGTGGCGCGGCCTCATCGGCGGCGCCGGCTCGATCGCTTCCTACGGGCTGGCGCTCTGGGCGATGACAAAAGCCCCCGTCGCGACCGTCGCGGCCTTGCGCGAAACTGCGATCCTCTTTGCGCTGGTGATCTCGATCACCGTCTTCAAGGAAAAAGCCAGCATCTGGCGCTACATCGCCGGCGTCGTCATCGCGCTCGGCGGGCTGATTCTGAAACTGGCGTGATCACTAGAGCCTTTCCTGGTCAGATTGCAGCATTCTGACCAGGAAAGGCTCTAACCCTTCCATTCCGGCTTGCGCTTGCCGAGGAAGGCGCCGATCCCTTCCTGCGCATCCTCAGTCAACATGTTCTCGACCATTACCCTGGCGGTATAATCATATGCCGCCTCCACCGGCAGTTCGAGCTGCCGGTTGAAGGCTTCCTTGCCGATCTTCAGCGTCAGCGGCGACTTGCTGGCGATCACTGCCGCATATTTGGAAACCACCTGCGCCAGATACTGCTTCGGCACGATGCGGTTGACGAGGCCGAAATCCTTGGCGGTCGAGGCGTCGATCGTCTCACCGGTCAGCAGCATCTCCATCGCCTGCTTGCGGTGCGCGGCACGGGAAACGGCTACCATCGGCGTCGAACAGAACAGGCCGATGTTGACGCCCGGGGTGCAGAATATCGAACTGTCCGTGCAGATCGCCAGATCGCAGGAAGCAACGAGCTGGCAGCCCGCAGCCGTTGCAAGCCCGTCGATCTCGGCGATGACAGGCTTCGGCAGATGCGCGATCTTCAGCATCAAATCGGCGCAAAGCCGGAAGGATCTTTCGAAGAAATCGACCCCCTGATCTTCATCGGCGCGATGGGCGGTGAGTTCCTTGAGATCATGCCCGGCGGAAAAGACATTGCCGGTCGAGGCGATGACGACGACGCGCACATCCGGCTCCGCCCCGGCCGTCTCGAGCTCCTCCAGCAGCGCTTCGAGAAGCGCGATCGAAAGCACATTGGCCGGTGGGTTGTTGAGCACGAGCCGCAGCACGCCGTCGCGCAGCGAGCGGGTCAGCATGCCGCCCTCTTCCGCTCCGGCGTCCTTCCGGAAGGATACGATTTCGGCCATGATGCTCTCCCTGCGCTCGATTCCAGGCAGACGTTTTGCCACAAGGCGCCGGAAATTTCGAGCAGGATCCGCACTCCCCGCAGAGACCGTTGCCGTCAGGACCAGAACCACGACTTCGATGTCTCAGCGCTTGCCTGCGCACGGGTCAGACCGACATCGCAAAGCTCGTCGTCGGTGAGTTCCAAAAGCGTGCGGCGGCTGCGGCGCTTTTCGAGGTGATGCTCGATCGTCATCAGCAGCCGCAGGCTCCAGCGCGCCATGCCGTGAAGTCTCGACCGAACGATATCGCGAGGTGTGTCAAGGATCCCGCTTAATTCCAGGGCCATCTCTTCTTCCTTTCTTCAACGGATGAAAGATGCGCTGGAAGATGCTGCAAAAGAAGCTTATGGATATTATGATATGCATAAGGATTTCTTTTGTATGCCTCTCCACCTCGATCAGCTTGCCGCCTTCGTCAATGTCGCCGATCTCGGAAGCTTCACGGCTGCGGCCGACAAGGAAGGCCTGACGCAACCGGCCGTCAGCCTGCAGGTGAAGGGGCTCGAACAGCGGCTCGGCGTCCGGCTAATCGAGCGTGTCGGGCGGCGGGCGCAGCCGACCGCGGCAGGCCTCGACCTGCTCGTGCATGCAAGGCGACTGCTTCAGGAATCGGCCGCCGCGGAAGAAGCGATGATGCCGTACAGAGATGGCGCCAGCGGCCGTGTGCGCATCGGCAGCGGCGGCACGGCATCGATCCATCTGCTTCCTCGCGCCATCGCTGTTGCCAGAAAATCCATGCCCGGCCTCGAAATCACCGTGCGCATCGGCGATGCCGACGACATTCTGCGTGATCTGGAAGCCAACAGCCTCGACATCGCCGTCGTCGCCCTGCCGGCATCGGGACGCAACTTCGAGATCGAGCCGTTCTACGAGGAGGAATTGCTAGCCGTCGCTCCTGCGGGCAGCCTGATGCCCGAAGGCGGACCGAACGCGGCCTTCATGCGCGACAGGACGCTGCTGCTTTATGAGGGCGGCAATACCAGGCGGGCAATCGACGCGTGGCTGGCTGCACCGGATACCAGGATCCGACCTGCGATGGAGTTCGGCAGCATCGAGGCGATCAAGGAGCTGGTGGCCGTGGGGCTTGGCTGGTCGATCCTGCCGGGGCTGGCGCTGAAGCGCGACCGCGCCGGCCTGGTGACGACTTCATCGCTGAACCCGCGGCTCACGCGCCGCCTCGGCATGGTTCTGCGCCGGGACAAACATCTGACACGCGGCCTTCGCGAAATGATGAAATGCCTGCGCGCGTTCAAAGGCTGAGAGCTGCTTTCGACCGGGGACGCGATTTCAAACGGGCAGAGACGACGTGAAAAACGTCAGACGCAGCAGTTCGCGACCACAGAAATATGTGGTATCAAAATACCACATACATAAGTATTTGTTTTTGCTTCAAAATTTTTCCAAACCTTCGGAATGTCGATATTGACCCAGTGTCACATTGCCTTTATACACCGCCCCAGAACGCAGCCTGTCCGGGCGGCTTTCTTTTTGGCGTGCCTAAAGCCTGCCAATCCAAGCAACAAGAAACGCCCTTCAAGCCCTCGGGCCAAGGGTCCCAAAAGAGAGTATTCACTATGGCAACCTTCTCCCAGAAGCCTGCAGAGGTGGAGAAGAAGTGGGTGATCATCGACGCCGAAGGGCTGGTCGTTGGCCGTCTCGCTTCCATCATCGCTATGCGCCTGCGCGGCAAGCACAAGGCAACCTTCACGCCTCACGTTGACGACGGCGATAACGTCATCGTCATCAATGCCGAAAAGGTCGTCTTCACCGGCAAGAAGTATTCCGACAAGGTCTACTACTGGCACACCGGTTATGCCGGCGGCATCAAGGAACGCAGCGCACGCCAGATCATCGAAGGCCGCTTCCCGGAGCGCGTCCTCGAAAAGGCCGTCGAACGCATGGTTCCGCGGGGCCCGCTCGGCCGTCGCCAGATGAAGAACCTGCGCGTTTACGCCGGCTCCAACCATCCCCATGAAGCCCAGCAGCCGGTCGCCCTCGACGTCGCCGCGCTCAACAAAAAGAACGTAAGGAGCGCCTGATATGGCTGACCTCTCCTCCCTGAAGGATCTCGGCATGGTTTCCGAAGCTGCTGCTCCGGCCCACGTCCGCAAGGTCGATTCGCTCGGCCGCTCCTACGCGACCGGCAAGCGCAAGAACGCTGTTGCCCGCGTCTGGGTCAAACCGGGCTCCGGCAAGATCACCGTCAACGGCAAGGAATTCGCGGAATATTTCGCACGTCCGGTGCTGCAGATGATCCTGCGCCAGCCGATCGTTGCGGCTGCCCGTGACGGCCAGTTCGACATCGTCGCAACCGTTGCCGGCGGCGGCCTCTCCGGCCAGGCCGGTGCCGTTCGCCATGGCGTGTCCAAGGCGCTCACCTACTTCGAACCGGGCTTGCGCGCGGTGCTGAAGAAGGGCGGCTTCCTGACTCGCGACAGCCGCGTCGTCGAACGCAAGAAGTACGGCAAGGCAAAGGCCCGCCGCTCGTTCCAGTTCTCCAAGCGTTAATCGCTTCGGACAGACGGAATTTACGAAGGCCGGGGCAACCCGGCCTTTTTTTGTTTTGCGCTGTTTAAACAAATCGGAAGCGTGCCGGCGCGCCATTGTCGCATTCCAGCTCTGCTGGTAGAAGCTTGGCAAAGCGCTTCGGAAATGAGCGAAGCCGCAGTCAGGGTCGCATCATGGGAACAACCAAGTCCGCAGACGAATAGGCCGCAACAACTCTGCCCTGTTGTTGCGGCGTCTGTCCGGTCAATCCCGATACTGATGAAGAGACAGGTCGCCGCCGAATGAAATCATTTGAGCGGGTTCTTCCCATGTCTTATCCCAAAATCCAGCAATGGACCTATCCCCTGCCGGCAGCCTTGCTGCTGATGGCACTCTTCGACATCCTGGCCTCGCTCGCCATGGATATCTATCTGCCGATCGTGCCGGTCATGCCGGAGGCGCTCGGCACTTCGCCGGCGGTCATCCAACTGACCCTCAGCCTCTACATGCTCGTGCTCGGTGTCGGCCAGATCGTCTTCGGCCCAATTTCCGATATTGTCGGACGACGGCCTGTCCTGCTTGGAGGTGCTGCACTCTTTGCGGCTTCATCCTTCCTGCTTGCCGGCTCCTCGTCGGCGCCGATCTTCGTGGTCTTGAGATTGCTGCAGGCAGTCGGCGCGTCGGCTACCCTCGTCGCAACTTTCGCAACAGTGCGTGACGTCTACGCCGGGCGTCCCGAAAGCAGTACGATCTATAGTCTTCTCGGCTCCATCCTCTCCTTCGTACCCGCGCTCGGCCCGATCATCGGAGCCTTGATCGCGGATCGCTTCGGCTGGCGCGCCATCTTCCTCGTCATCGGCCTCCTTTCGGTTGCCGCCCTTTACAACGCCGGCATGCGATGGCACGAAACCCGCCCTGCCGTCACCGCGAAGATCGCTCTCGGCCCGATCCTTACAAGCCTTCCCTTCTGGGTTTATACGGGCGGCTTCAGCACGGCGATGGGCGCCTTCTTCGTCTTCTTCTCGACGGCACCCCGTATCCTGATCGACAAAGCGGGTTTTTCCGGCATCGCCTTCAGCTTCACCTTTGCCACGGTGGCGCTGGTGATGATCGTGACGGCGCGTTTCGCCAGGCGTTTCGTCATGCGATGGGGCATTGCAGGCAGCCTTGCCAGAGGCATGGCAATGCTGCTTCTCGGCGCCGTGCTGCTCGCCTTTGGACAGCTGTTTCTGCAGCCTACCCTCGTCAGCTTCGTCGTGCCGATGTGGATCATCGCGATCGGCATCGTCGTTGCGACGGCGGTCACCGCCAACGGCGCCCTCGACGCATTTGGCGACACGGCAGGGACGGCGGTCGCGCTCTATTCCTGCGTCGCGAGCATCATCGTCGGCTTTGCCGGAACCTTCTTCGTGATTCTACTCGGCGGCGACAGCGCCTGGCCGCTCGCGGGCTATGTCTCAGCGACCGCGCTGACGACGTTGGCTGGATTGTGGTGCCTGCGGGAGCCGGCCAGATAGGCAGCGGACAAATGACGGTCGCTCGACGATAACGAGCGGCCGTCGTCCGAACGATTGCTTGAAATCCGTCCTCACCTCGCCTACCCCTTTCTGCGCGCGGCGGATCGGCCAATTCCTTCGCGAGAGACCCGCCGCCCGACGCTCGGTGTCGAACGGCGATCCTGCAATGCAGCGTCCGTATCGAACGCGACTATGATTTTGCGACCGAAAAAGGAGCACGATTTGGCGAACAGATCGATTGACCACGCCTTCACGGCGACCAGCCTCACCTCTGCCGCCAGCGACCCGACTTTTGCCGGCGCGCTGTCCTTCATGCGCCGCCGCTTCACCAAGGAGCTCGCCGGCGTCGACGTCGCCGTCTGGGGCATTCCCTTCGATGCCGCGACATCGAACAGGCCGGGCACGCGGTTCGGGCCGCAGGCGATCCGGCGCGCCTCGGCGATCTTCGACAATGATGCGCAATATCCCTTCAACCGCGATCTCTTCGCCGAAATGGCCGTGATCGACTACGGCGATTGCCTGCTCGACTATGGCAATCATCAGGACACGCCGGCCGCCATCGAACGCCAGGCGAATGTCATCCTCGACAGCGGCGCCTTCCTGCTGACGCTCGGCGGCGATCACTACGTCACCTGGCCGCTGCTGAAAGCCCATGTGGCAAAACATGGGCCGCTGGCGCTCGTGCAGTTCGACGCGCACCAGGACACCTGGTTCGACGAGGAGCGCCGCATCGACCATGGTTCTTTCGTGGCACGCGCCGCCCGCGAGGGCATTATCGATCCCGACCGCTCCATTCAGATCGGCATCCGCACCCATGCGCCGGAGGATTGCGGCGTCAATATTCTCTACGGTCACCAGGTCGAGGAGATGAGTGCCAGCGATATCGCCTCGGCAATCATCTCCCATACGCGCGGGGCGCCGGCCTATCTCACCTTCGATATCGATTGCCTCGATCCGGCCTTTGCGCCGGGCACCGGCACGCCGGTTTCAGGCGGACCATCGAGCGCCAAGATGCTTTCGGTGCTGCAGCGTCTGCACCAGCTCGATATCCGCGGCGCCGACGTCGTCGAGGTATCGCCGCCCTACGATCATGCCGATATCACCGCCATTGCGGGGGCAACGGTGGCGATGTATATGCTGGGGCTTCATGCGGAGCGACGCGCCATCGCCGTGTCACAAGGCTGACCTATCATCCTCAAACTGAATCCGGAAACCTTCAGAACCTATTGAAAGCGCAGGTTTAACATGGCACCGAAAATCTTCATCGACGGCGAACACGGCACGACGGGTCTGCAGATCCGCACGCGCATGGCCGGCCGCCGCGATGTCGAGCTTCTGTCCATCCCAGAAGCCGAGCGGCGCAACGCCGCCATGCGCCAGGACATGCTGAACGGCGCCGACATCGCCATTCTCTGCCTGCCCGACGATGCGTCGAAGGAAGCGGTTCAGATGGTTTCGGCCAACAACAATGTGCGCGTCATCGACACCTCGACCGCCTTCCGCGTCAATCCCGGCTGGGCCTATGGTTTTGCCGAAATGGACAAGCAGCAGGCCGACAAGATCGCTGCCGCCCGTTTCGTCGCCAATCCCGGCTGCTATCCCACCGGAGCGATCGGCCTCATCCGGCCGTTGCGCGCCGCCGGCATTCTACCGGACGGCTATCCGGTTACGGTCAATGCGGTCTCCGGCTATACCGGCGGCGGCAAGCAGATGATCGCGCAGATGGAAAACCCGGATCACCCCGATACGATCACCGCACCGCATTTCCTCTACGGCCTGCCGCTCACCCACAAACACGTGCCCGAGATGACAGTGCACGGTTTGCTCGACCGCGCGCCGATCTTCTCGCCGTCGGTCGGCAAGTTCGCGCAGGGCATGATCGTGCAGGTGCCGCTGCATCTCGACGATCTCGCCGAGGGCACGACGATGGAGAGCATCCATGCTGCCCTCGTCGCCCATTATGCCGGCCAGGATATCGTCAGTGTCGTGCCATTGGCCGAAAGCAAGACCCTACCCCGCGTCAACGCCGTCGAACTCGAAGGCAAGGACACGATGAAGCTCTTCGTCTTCGGCACCGCAGGTGCTTCGCAGGTGAACCTCGTGGCGTTGCTCGACAATCTCGGCAAGGGCGCATCGGGCGCCGCCGTCCAGAACATGGACTTGATGCTCGCCTCGTAAGGCGCAGACGACGGCATCAACGTGGTGCCGTTCGAGTTTGTATCGATCTCTTCATCATGGTCTTTCCGCGGCCGCTTGCATCGGCGGCCGCAGCATCGCTTTGGCGCTCGATCATCGATGTCGATTGGGCTATGAAACCGGATCCTTCCTCGCTGCCCATCCCGAATCACGGAGCCGATGTCATGACGTTGGATGCGCTTATCGCTGGCGTCGGCGCATGGTTTGCCGCCGCCTTGCCCGATCATGGCATCTATGCGCTGATGGCATTTGCCTTCATCGCAGGGCTTGCCCGCGGCTTTTCGGGTTTCGGCGCCGCATTGATCTTCATTCCGCTCGGCGGCGCGATCGTCGGGCCGAAGCTGATCTCGCCGATCCTGCTCGTCATCGACGGCATTGCCACACTCGGGATGATCCCACCGGCCTGGCGCGGCGCCAACCGGCGCGAGGTTTTCGTCATGGCGGCGGGTGCCGCGCTCGGCGTGCCGGCCGGCACGGCGATGCTGGCGCTGCTCGACCCGATGCTGCTGCGCTGGAGCATCACGATCATCGCCATCTCCTTGCTCGCGCTTCTCGTATCGGGATGGCGTTACCACGGCGCACCTTCGGCGCCACTCAGCAGCGGCGTCGGTCTAATTGCCGGCCTTTTCAGCGGCGCTGCGCAGCTCGGCGGGCCGCCGGTCATCGCCTACTGGCTCGGCGGCAAGAGCGACTTCACCCGTGTCAGGGCGAATGTCGTGCTCTATTTCTCGATCTCGTCCGTCTTCAGCGCCATCAGCTATTATATCGGCGGACTGTTCGTGCCTGCCGTCTTTGCGCTCACCGTCGTCATCCTGCCGAGTTATGTGGTCGGGCTCTACGGCGGCTCGAAACTGTTCGGGCTTGCCGAGGAACGAACCTTCCGCATCGCCTGCTATGTCCTGATCGCCGCCTCTGCGATCATCGGCATGCCGCTGCTCGATGGAGTGTTGCGTTAGGCCGGCTTCGGTCCGGGATGCGCGCCAGCTGCAATCGTCTGAAGATAATTCTCGGTGAAATCGGTATCGATCTCCAGCCATAGCGGGGCATGATCCGACATCTGCCATGTCCGCCATTTCTCGTAGAGCGCCTCAGGCGTCTTTGCCTTGAATTTCGGATCAGCTTCCGGATCGCTCTTCGGAAGGAATCCAGCATAGAGCGCCCTATCCTCGTCGGTGGAGCGGAAGACGTCGGCATAAAGGTCGATTAGCCCGCCGGTAATCACCTTGAAGCGCTTGTCCTTCACGCGTACGGCGATCTGGTCGTAGAAATGGTCGCCCAGCTTGCGCACCTTCTTGCCGTCGATCTCCGCCGGAACCACGAAGCCGTGGCTCTTCAGGGCCTTCATTGTCTCATGTTCGGGGCTGACGACGTTGAAATCGCCAAGCAGGATATAGTTTTCAACAGCGCCGCTGAGGTCGAGTTCCTGACTGCTGGCTTCATCTTGCCGGTCGGCGAAAAATTCGACGAGCTGCTTGATTTCCCCGATCCGCCGTTTCAACTGCTCGCCCGAATCCGCACCGTAGTAGATATGCACCGTGCAGAGGCTGAAACGGAACCAGCCGGACTGGAATGCCACGAGAAACGGGCTGCGGGCGAATTGCTGCTCCATCTCGACAGTCTTCGGCTCGACATCAGGCTGGCCTTTCGGCGCCTTCACCTTCTTGCTCGAAACGACGAGATGACCTTCCGGCAGCACGACTTCGCCGGCTATCTTGCGGAACCAGACCTTCTCAGTGTTGTAGACGAAGGCCATGCGTTCGGAATTGCCGCCGGAGCCGGCCGTCGTATCCGTTGCGATATAATCCCATTCCCGGCCGAGAATCTTCATCACCTTTTCCAGGGCCGAAAGGTCGCGGTTGACCTCCTGAATCGCCACCAGATCGAAGCAGGCGATCATCTCAGCGATATAATAAAAGGTCTCCGGCAGACGAGGGCCGAAGCCAAATTTATTGGAATCGAAATCGCGGATGTTCCAGGTCGCCAGCAGCAGTGAGCTGTCTTTCTTCTGGGCGCGCAATGGTGCAAGCGTCTTTCGAATCTCGAGAAGGCGTTGCGCGCAGCGCTCTATCGTTCCCTTCGGTTCTCCCTCCAATGCCCTACGCATTCCGGCATAATTATTAGACATCGCCCCCTCCACGCTGTCGTCGTTCACCGAACCTAATCCAATCGTATATATCTATGCAATACTACACGTTTAAGTCAGCAATTGCCCTCTTGGTCGTGAACGCCTTCCATCTGTGCGCTTGATCTGCTTGGAGAGGAACGAATAATCTCAGTGGCTGTCGGTATCGGCTTTATGGCGGCACGATCGTCCTCACGCTTTTATTCTATTTCGCGCACGCGCTTCGCTACCTGTTCTTCATCTAAGCCTCTCGAGCCCTACAGCCCCATCACCTTCGAGCGGCTGCAACATGAAATCGCAGGCACGCCGGCGTGTCACGTTGAGGGTCAGTTTCAATCGCGCTCGGCGATCATCGTCCCGTGCGGATATTCGCCGTAAAAGCCGCGCCAGTTGGCGACGGCGAAACCGAAAACCACAAGCGCACCGGCCTGATGCAGCAGGCCCCAGTGAAGCGGCACCTGCATCAGCAGCGTCGCTATGCCGATTGCCGCCTGCAGTGTCACCAGCAGGAAAAGCAGGATGGCGCGGCGTGCATGGGTGGTCCAAGGTGCTGCGCGAAGGGCGATCACCATGTTGATCAGCGTCAATGCGAACAGCGTATAGGCGCCGATGCGGTGAATGAACTGCACCGTCTTCGGGTTCTCGAAGGCATTGATCCAGAAGGGCTGCTGGATCAGCAGATCGGAAGGGATGACAGCGCCGTCCATCAGCGGCCAGGTATTGTAGGAGAAACCGGCATCAAGCCCCGCCACCAGCGCGCCGAGATAGATCTGGAACAGTGAGAAGATGGCGATCGCTGCGGCAAAGCCGCGCAAGGTTCTTGTCGGCGCCGGATCGTCGGAATGTCTGGAGAGACCGCGCATGATCCACATGCAGCCGGCAAAGATCAGGCAGGCCATGACGAGATGCGTCGCCAGCCTGTACTGGCTGACGTCGGTGCGGACGGAAAGGCCCGAGGACACCATCCACCAACCGATAAACCCCTGCAGGCCGCCGAGCGCCAGGATGCCGACGAGCGGCCAGCGCAGACGCTTCTCGATCCGCCCCGTCAGCCAGAAATAGATGAGCGGCAGCGCGAAGATCACGCCTATGGCACGCGCGATCAGTCGGTGCGCCCATTCCCACCAGAAGATGCCCTTGAACTCATCGACGGTCATGGAACTGTTCAGCTGCTGAAATTCGGGAATGCGCTGGTAGAGGCGGAATTCCTCCTCCCATTCGGCGGCCGACAGCGGTGGGATGACGCCGTGGATCGGCTTCCACTCGGTGATCGACAGGCCGGAATTGGTCAGCCGCGTGGCGCCACCGACGAGCACGAGACAGAAGAGCGCCAAAAGCACGATGCCGAGCCACAAGCGCAAGGCGCGGCGGTCGCGATTCTGCTTGCGCATTTCGCTCAGGATCGGCTGCTCCGTGGTCGGGTTTGCGACGGCCATGATGTCTCCTTCTATCCGGCAGTTGATTTGCCCCACCGGCTCATGCAAAACAAGCCCCGAACCTTTGCGGCATGCCGTCGCGCCGGTTCGCCCCTCCATGCCGAGAGATAACCGATGCCCGTCCGCCTCCGCAAATTCATCGGCACGATCCTCATCATCGTGCTCGTGGTCGTCTATGCGCTGGTGGCCAATACGATCGCGGTGGCGACGCTCGGCAACGCGCCCTGGTGGGGACATCTGCTCTATTTCCTGCTCACCGGCCTGATCTGGGTATTGCCGGCGATGGTGATCATCAAATGGATGGCCGGTCCGCCGCAGCGCTAAAGCGCGTCGCGATCTTTCAGATTCGCTTGTCGCGCTTTAGGTCTTTTACGCATGTCGTTGTCGCAAAACCGCTGCACAGTTTTGCGCGACATGCTTTAGGGCCATTAACGGCCGAATAACCGTGATCCGCGGAAAACCTCGCCCATCGCCTGCGGTTAAACCAAATATACGTCTGGCATACCTACCTTCCCGTTCAGCATTCTTGACCGGAGAAAACCGTGCAGACGCAACAGCTCGATGTCCATGAACAGCCGTCCGACGTGGCGCTGGCCGATACGGCCATTTCGCGCCTGCGCCAGCTGAGCATGAAACTCGCCATGGCCCAACTCGACATCGAAGTCTTCGACGCGATGCAGCCGCTGGAGGATGACTGGCGGGCGCTGGAGCGCGACAACCTCCAGTCCCTGCATCAGAGCTACGACTGGTGCGCCGCCTGGGTGAGCGCCTTCCAGCGGCCGCTTGCGATCCTCAAAGCCACTCATGCGGGTCAGACCGTCTTCATTCTGCCGGTCGAGATCGTCAAGTCCCGCGGGCTCAGGATGGCGAAATTCATTGCCGCAGATCACAGTAATATCAATACCGGCCTGTTCGCAGAGAGCTTTGCCGAAGCCGGCAGGACCATCGCCCCCCATGAGTTCGCCGGCCAGCTCCGGCATGCGCTGAAGGGCCGCGCCGATCTGCTGCTGCTGCAGAACATTCCGCTGGAATGGCGCGGTCGAGAGAGCCCGCTCGCCGGGCTGCCGATGGTGCAGAACCAGAATCACGCTTATCAGCTGCCGTTCCTTCCCGCTTTCGAGGACACGCTGAAGCAGCTCAACGCCAAGAACCGGCGCAAGAAATTCCGTGTTCAGTCGAAGCGCTTCGAGGCGGCCGGCGGCTTCGAATACGTCATTCCCGAGACATCGGCAGAACAACACGGCCTGCTCGATATCTTCTTCCGCCTGAAAAGCGCCCGCTTCGCCAGCCTCGGCCTGCCCGACGTCTTTGCCGACAGGGAAACGCAGACCTTCCTGCACGGCCTCATCGACAAGCAGGACGACACCAGGCAGTACTTCGGGCTGCAGATGCATATGCTCCGGCTCAAGGGCGAGCATGAGGGTAAGATCGCCGCGATTTCAGGGATTTCGCGCAAGGGCGATCATATCATCTGCCAGTTCGGCGCGATCGATGAAGAGCTCGTACCGGATACGAGCCCCGGCGAATTTCTCTATTGGCAGACCATCTCGGGATTGCATGGCAAGGGTGTCGCGCTGTTCGATTTCGGCCTCGGCGACCAGACCTACAAGCGTTCCTGGGCGCCGGTCGAGACCGCGCATTACGACGTGGTGCTGCCGGTATCGCCGTTCGGCGTCGTCGCCGGCGCCGCCCACCGGATCGTCACCCACGGCAAGGCGCACATCAAGGCGCGCCCGAAGCTCTATAAATTCGCCCAGGGCATCCGGGCACGGATCGGCTGACCGTTCAAGCGGCCCGGCCGAATGCCTGCTCGGCCCCTTCGCCGCCCGACATCAGCACGACGCGCTCATAGCCGGCAGCCTGGAATTCCGTCATCAGTGCAACGAAAATGGTCTCCTCGACCTCAGGCAGCGAGAGGATGATCTCGACGTCCCGGCTGCGCGTCAGCCGCGAGACGCCGGCGACATCGGCCGAACCGCATTCGACCACCACGAGATCATAGGCGGCGGCGAGCGCATCGAGCAGCAGCGACAACCGGTCGACACCGCGCATGGCGCGGCGCACGTCGCTCTGGCCCTGGGGAATGAGATGGGCATCGGAAAGGCGGTCGCCGTGGATCGTGTCGCCGAAGGCGGCCTCGCCGCAAAGCAGATCGGTGACGCCAAGGGCGGCCGGATCCTCGGCCATCAGTTCCGTGGGGTAGCCGGAGCCGGTCATATCGATCAGGATGACGCGGTGGCCGGCATCGGCGAGCATGCGGGCCAGCGAAACCGTCGCCGCCGAGCCGTTGTCGCCAGTCGGAGATATGGCGATTGCCAGCGGCGCGCGGCTGCCGGTGAGATAATCCGCAACTGAGGCGACGGAGAATTCATTGTCGTCCTCCGGTTCGTCCTCTGGCGCCTCATCGGCAGCCTTCACGTGCGCGATCGTATCCTCTTCGTCCGCGACCACGGCGAGCATGCTCGGCTGAACGGGTTTTCCGGCGGCAGCGGCAATCGGAGCGGCCTGCGGCACATGTTTCTCCTCGACGACTGCTTCTGCCTCGATTGTCTCTGAAGCCGCATCTGTCGGTCGGAGTGCCCGGCCACTGAAGAGTTCGGCCAGCATGATGACGATGGCGCTCATGATCAGCGTCGCGACGGCAGCGACGACGACGATCGGCACCACCTTCGGGAAATAAGGATCGACCGGCTCGACGGCCCTGGAAACGATCCGGGCATCGGCGGGGCTCGAATTGCTGTCGGCGCGGGAGGCGGCCTCGCGGTAGCGCACCAGATAGGTTTCGAGCAGTTGGCGCTGGGCGTTCGCCTCGCGCTCCAGCGCATTGAGACCGACCTCGTCCTCACCGGCGCGGGCACTGTTGGCCTGCACAGTCTCGGACTGGCGCTCCAGCTCGCTCGCCCTCAGATCAGCAACCTTGGATTCGTTTTCGATGCTCGCCAGGATCTTCTGCGTCTCCTGGCGGATCTGCGTGCGGATATCGGAGAGCTGAGCGCGCAGGCTTTTCAGCCGCGGATGGTTGTTGAGAAGGCTGGTCTGCAGGTCGGAGACCTGTGACTGCAGGCCGGACTCGGTCCCTTTCAGCCTCTGGATTGCCTGTGAGGACATGATGTCTGGCAGCGTATCGGAGGCTTCGCCCGAAGACAGCGCATTGCGCACCGCCTGCGCCCTCGCCTCGGCATTGGCCTTGTCGCCCCGCACGCGGGTCAGCTCGGCGGAGATATCGTTCAATTGCTGGGCCGGAAAAGTAGTCGTGCCATTCGTTTGCAGCAGCCCGTGCGACGTGCGGTATTCGGCGACCTTCTTCTCGGCTTCGCTGACCTTCTGGCGCAGGCCTTCGATCTCCGGCTCCAGCCAGCGGGTCGCCTCGGAATTGGAATCGAGCTTGGCGCCGCTCTGGGTCGAAAGATAGACATTCGCCATGGCGTTCGGGATGGCGGCGGCGAGCTTCGGATCCTTGGAAGTGAATGTGATGCCGATGACACGTGAACCCGGCACCTGATAGACCTGCAGGCGTTCGACGAAGGCGTCAATGACGCGCTCCTCCGGCGGGTTCTCCAGCGGGTTCTTCTTCAGGTGCAGCTTCACCAGGATACTGCTCATGGCCGAGCCGCTGGCAGCATCGTCGAATTCCGGCCGGTTATAAAGTTTCAGATCGTTGATGACCTTCTTGAGGAGATCCGCCGATTGCAGAAGCTGCACCTGGCTGGCGATGTTCAGTTCATCCATCAGCGGTCCGGCGCTGACGTCATTGGTTTGCTGCGTGCTGGCAAAGGCCGGCGCACGGGGTTCGATGAGGATGCGCGTTTCGCTACGATATTGCGGCGACATGATTTTGGCGCCGGCAAAGGCGACGCCCGCCCCCACGAGGGTGATTGCCAAAATCCGCAGACGGCGCGCCCAGACCGCACGGACCAACTGGCCGAGGTCGATGTCCACATCCTGATCACGAGCTACGCCGGACATGCTCTTACTCCACAACAAAGGTGCCGTAAGCGTAAACGACCATGGTAACTCAACGGTTAATGGCAATTTCGCCGAGCGATGAGCGATGAAGGATACCGGGAAATTGCAAGCGCCCTTTACCGGGCATTAACCCTAACGGATCGATAACGGCTGCACCGAGTTCATTTTGTGAGCACTAGCGGATGTCTGTCGTCCAGCCCAAGATCCTTTTGGCCCTGAGCCTTGCAGCCATGACGGCAGCACTGAGCGGCTGCACGACGTACAAGCCGGCGCCGAAGGCCTTCAACGAGGCCACCATCCAGCCCTATACGCTGGACAGCGGCGATCGGCTGCGCATTACCGTCTTCGACCAGCAGAGCCTGACCAATACCTATACGGTGGATCAAGCCGGCTATGTCGCCTTCCCGCTCATCGGCCAGGTCCCTGCCCGCGGCCGAACCCTGCAGCAACTCTCGGGACAGATCGCCCAGAAACTGCAGCAGGGCTATCTTCGCGATCCCGACGTCACCATCGATGTCGATCGCTACCGTTCGGTCTTCATCATGGGTGAAGTCGGCCAGCCCGGCCAGTATGCCTATGTTCCCGGCATGACGGTGCAGAATGCCATCGCTGTTGCCGGCGGTTTCACCAGCCGCGCCAACCAGCGCATGGTCGATGTCACCCGCAAGATCAATGGACAGGTGCTGACCGGCCGCATCAACATATCGGGGCCGATCATCGCAGGTGACACGATCTACGTTCGCGAACGGCTTTTCTGAGCGATGGCAAAACAGCAGCCGCTCCGCATCCTTCATTGCTTCAGGTCGCCGGTCGGCGGAATTTTCCGCCATGTCCGCGATCTCGTCGAGGAACACAGCAAGGCCGGCCATGAAATCGGTATCCTCTGCGACAGCTCGACCGGCGGCGAGTACGAGGACAGCCTGTTCGACGATATCCGTCCCTATCTCTCGCTCGGCCTGACGCGCGTGCCGATCCGGCGCTCGATCAGCCCGTCCGATATCGCGACGATGTGGGATACATACAAGAAAATCAAAAGTTTGCGGCCGGATGTGCTGCACGGACACGGCGCCAAAGGCGGCGTGCTCGCGCGACTTGCCGGCTCAGTGTTGCGGGTGAACAGGTATCGCGTAGCCCGCCTCTATACCGCGCATGGCGGAAGCCTGCATTATTCGCGCTCCTCCCTCAGCGGACAGTTCGTCCTCCGGATGGAGCGCCTGCAGGAATATTTCACCGATGCGCTGGTCTTCATCTGCGAGTACGAGCGCGACACCTATGCGCGCAAGGTCGGGCGACCGAGGACGAAGACGAGACTGATCTACAACGGCATCGGCGAGCGCGATTTCGAGCCGATCCCGACCCGCTCGGATGCCGTGCATTTCATCTATGTGGGAATGCTCCGGGACCTCAAGGGTCCCGATCTGTTTGTCGATGCCTTCGCCAAGACCGAACGGCTGCTCGGCAGGCCGCTGTCGGCGCTGATGATCGGCGACGGGCCGGATCGCGACCGCTACCGTGAGATGATGGTCGAACGCGGCCTTGGCAAACGCATCGGCATGCTGCCGGCCATGCGGGTCCACGAAGCCTTCTCCATGGCACAGAACCTCGTCGTTCCCTCGCGCGCCGAAGCCATGCCCTATATCGTGCTCGAGGGGCTCGGCGCCGGCAAGACGATCATCGCAAGCCGTGTCGGCGGCATTCCTGAGGTGCTCGGCGCCGACAGCGCAGCTTTGGTGGAGCCCGGCAATTCCGACGATCTCGCCCGCGTCATGGCGGAAACGCTGAGTACGCCAGACTGGCACGCCAGGACGATGCCGAAGCCCGAGGCGGTGAAGGCGGTGTTCTCCTCCGCCGTCATGGCACGTGATGTCCTGAAACTGTACCATGAGCTCGTCAATCCCACTGCCGGCCAAGCAATGCCCGTCACCTCGTAAATATTTCTTAGGGGCTTTCTGGTATTCGCTTGGTGACAACGAGCGAAAAGCCCCATGAACAAGCTGGAAAAAGGCGATCAATTCGACGTGGACGCACTGCGCAAGCAGGTCTCCGATGTCGAGGCGCGCGGCGGCGCGGGTCAGGAGAAGTCCTCCGACCCGACCGAAATCAACCCCTATGCCCGGCAGATCGCCGAACAGTTCCGCGACGGAACCAATTCGCCTGCGATCATCATCGGGCAATTGCGGCTGCTGGAATTCCTGGCGCTCTTCGCGATCGCCCTGATCTCCCACTATTTCTGGCCCGGTGACGGCAGCGATTCCACCTCGATGCGGGCGGGCATGGCGGCGATCGCTTCGGCCCTGACCGTTATCGGCCTGCAGCTTGCCGACACCTACACCATTCCCGCCCTCCGGGCGAAGCTGCGGCTGATGCCACGCATCCTCGCCTCCTGGACGATCGCGCTTCTCCTGACCGTCGGCCTGTTCGCGCTCATTCGCGGCACAACATTGGCGATGGTCGATGCCTATATCCCGTGGTTCGTCGCAGGCGCGCTCTTCCTTGCGGCCGAGCGTTTCCTCGTCGCCTACGGCATCCGCAATTGGGCGCGCAACGGCATCATGGAACGCCGCGCCGTCATCGTCGGCGGCGGCGAGCCGGCCAAGGACCTGATCCGCATCCTCGAACAGCAGGCCGACAACGACATCCGCATCTGCGGCATATTCGACGACCGCGGCGAGAAACGCTCGCCGATCATGGTCGCCGGTTATCCGAAGCTCGGCACCGTGGCCGAACTCGTCGAATTCGTGCGGCTGACGCGCATCGACATGCTGATCATCGCCCTGCCGCTGTCGGCCGAGGCCCGTATCTACGACCTTTTGAAGAAGCTCTGGGTTCTGCCGGTCGATATCCGCCTTGCCGCGCATGCCAACCGGCTGCGCTTCCGGCCGCGCGCCTATTCCCATGTCGGCTCGGTGCCGATGCTCGATATTTTCAAGAAGCCGATCCGCGACTGGGATTCCGTCGCCAAGCGCGGCTTCGACATCTTCTTCACTGTGGTTGCGCTCGCGCTGCTCTGGCCGCTGATGATCGCGACCGCGATCGCCATCAAGGCGACCTCCGAAGGCCCGGTCTTCTTCATGCAGAAGCGCCACGGCTTCAACAACGAAATCATCAACGTCTTCAAGTTCCGCTCGATGTACACCACCATGGCCGACCCCACCGGCAAGGCCGCGGTGACCAAGGGCGATCCGCGCGTCACCCGCGTCGGCCGCTTCATCCGCAAGACCTCGATCGACGAATTGCCGCAGCTTTTCAACGTTTTGAGGGGCGAGCTCTCGCTGGTCGGCCCACGCCCGCATGCCGTTCTCGCCCAGGCGCGCGATCGCGCCTTCGCCGATGTCGTCGAGGGTTATTTCGCCCGCCACCGCGTCAAGCCCGGCGTCACCGGCTGGGCGCAGATCAACGGCTGGCGCGGCGAAGTCGACAATGACGAGAAGATCAAGTTCCGCACGGCCTACGACCTCTACTACATCGAGAACTGGTCGCTCTGGTTCGATCTCAAGATCCTGTTCCTGACGCCGATCCGACTGCTCAACACGGAAAACGCCTATTGAGCGCGATCGAGGCGACACATCCCCCTGTCGCCCAACCGCAGCGGATGACGCTGCGCCTGATCGGCTCGGCCTTCGTCGCCTTCGGCGTCTTCCTTTCCGGTTTCGTGATCGACGAGCCGGCACCTTATGAACTCTGGATGGCGGGGCTGATCGGCCTCTGGTTCATCCTGGGCCTCAGGATTTCGCGCAGCGTGGCGCCGCTGCTTGCCCTGCTGCTGACCTTCAATATCGGCGGCATGCTGTCGCTGACGCAGATGAAGGACCTGGCAACGGCGCCGATGTATATCGCGGTGTCGACCTTCCTGGCGCTGACGGCGGTCTTCTACGCGGCAATCATCGAGGACAGCCACAAGCGGCTGCCGCTGATCTTCAATGCCTGGACCTTCGCCGCCGTTGCCACCTCCGCGCTCGGCATACTCGGCTATTTCCACGCCTTCCCGGGCGCGGAAATCTTCACGCTCTACGACCGTGCCAAGGGCGCCTTCCAGGATCCAAATGTTTTCGGCCCCTTCCTGGTGCCGCCATCGCTCTATCTCGTCCACGGTATCCTGGTCGGCGACCTGAAGAAATCGCCGCTGAAGGCTGCCGCCCTGCTCGTGCTTGCGCTCGGCATTTTCCTCTCCTTTTCCCGCGCCGCCTGGGGGCTCTTCGCGCTCGGCGTGGTGCTGTTGATCTTCATCATGCTGCTGAAAGAGCGCAGCGGCGCCTTTCGCTTGAGAGTCCTGGTCCTGTCGCTGGCGGCGATCATCATGCTGATCGCGTCGCTGCTGGTGGCGCTGCAGATCCCGAAGGTCGCCGAACTGTTTTCGGCGCGCGCCCAGCTGGTACAGCAATATGACGGCGAACATCTCGGCCGCTTCGAGCGCCACCGGATCGGCTTCACCATGATGATGGAGCGTCCGCTCGGCATCGGCCCGCTGGTGTTCGGCACGATGTTTCCCGAGGACGAGCACAATATCTGGCTAAAATCGCTCACCTCCTATGGCTGGCTCGGTTTCGTCAGCTACGTCGGCATGCTTCTCTGGACGCTGGCTCTCGGTTTCAGAAACCTGCTGCTCGACCGACCGTGGCAGCCCTTCCTGATGATCGCCTGGATCTCGGTTCTCGGCCATGCGACAATCGGCAACGTCATCGATATCGACCACTGGCGCCATGTCTATCTGCTGCTTGGCACGGTCTGGGGCTGTGCGGCGCTGGAAGTGCGCCACAAGCGCGAACGAAGACGCCACGAGGCGGCGTGAGGTCTTGCCGCCGACCGCATCGGCTGTCTATTTCGTCGCTCCTGCCGTCAAGCCAGCAATAAACCGCCGCTGGAAAATGAGATAAGTCACGATGAGCGGGAAAATGACAATCACCGCGCCGGCGGTCAGAACCGGCGTGTTGACGGTATAACGCCCTTGGAAAAACAGCATGCCGAGGGGCAGCGTCCGATAGTCGTCGTCGTTGACCAGGATGAACGGTATCAGAAACTCGTTCCAGGTCCATATGAACAGGAACAGCGCCAGTGTCGACATTGCCGGCACCATGAGCGGGACGACGATCTTGCGCAGGATATGAAAGCGTCCGGCGCCATCGAGAACCGCCGCTTCGAGAACTTCTTCCGGCAGTTGCTGCATCGCGCTGGCGAGGAAGATCGTCGAGAACGGTATCGACATCGCGATCTGCGGCAAAATCAGAGCCGCATAGGTATTGATCAACCCCAGATACCGCATTTCGTAATAAAGCGGGATGATGAAGGCTTCCGCGGGCACCATCATGCCGAGCGTCAGGATGGCGAACAGCGTGCGCCGGAACGGAAACGACAGGTAGGCGAAGGCAAAACCAGTCAGCAGGCCCAAAAAGACGCTTGCAGCAACGACGGGTATGACAACGATGATCGAATTCCAGAAGTAAATGTTGAAATGTCCGGCATTCCAAGCATCGACGTAATTTTCGAAATGCGGATATGCCGGCAGCGCGAATGCACCCTGCAGAACGTCGGCCTTGCTCTTTATCGAGGTCAGAAGCAGAAGCAGGAACGGCGTTATCGTTACGAAAGCAAGAAGCCAGAGAACAAGGCGAAGAAATAGCGTACCGGCCGAGATTTTAGACCAACGGCTCATCAAGCCCGTCCTTTGTTCTGCGATCCCACAAATCGGTGAATTGCATAGTTGATGACGAATGTGAGGACCGCGCCGACAATGGCGATGGCCGCTGCGGCGCCGAACCGATTAAGCTCGAAGCCGAGCTGATACATGTAGATGTTCGGCACGAGCGTCGCGTTGGCGGGTCCGCCCCTGGTCATTGTAAAAATCAGGTCGAAGCTTTTGATTGACGCTATGACCGTCAGGAGCAAAACCACCCTTATTTCAGGCAAGAGAAGCGGCAGTGTTATCCAGAAAAAGGTTTTTCGCGCCGAAGCGCCATCGACCTTGGCAGCGTCGAAAAGAGACGGGTCGATGCGCTGAATTCCGGTCAGGAAGATGACCATGCAAAAACCGAAGAAATACCAGGTAGCAACGATCCCGACCGCGGGAAGCACAAAATTGAAATCTCCGAGCCACGGGAGTGCCAAGGCGCCTAAGCCCACTGCTCTCAGAAACTGATTGAAAGGGCCAAATGCAGGATTGTAGAGCCATGCCCAGATGATGCCCAACACGGCAGTCGGCATGATATAAGGCAGGAACAGGAAGGTTCGGAGCGCAAGTTGTTCGCGCTGCTTCAGATTCCAGACGCAAGCGGCAAGAGTTATGCCGAGCACGAGCGGCAGGACGCAGTAGAAGATCATGAGCTCGGCATTGTTGCGCAAGGCAATATAAAAACGGCTGTCAGAAAAGAGATCGACGTAATTGCCGAGACCAATCCACTTGGGCATGCTCAAGCCGTCCCAGCTGGTCAGGCTCAAACCCAAAGCCGCGACGATCGGTCCAAAGACAAAAGCCGCGTAGAACAGCAAACCAGGCAATAAATAGATAAAATTGGTCTGTTGCGAGCCATCAAGTGCGGAGCGTTTCATCCAGTACTCCATAAGGCCAAAGCTGTGGTCATCGCGCAGCGAGCCGATCGCAGCGCTCAATCTATTTGGATCGACGAGACTGAGGTCACGACCGCAGGGGACGGCCGTGACCAGCGCCCGCAATCTTTATTTCTTATCCTTCAGGTACGCCTGATAATCCTTGTCCATAGCATCGACAAAGGCTTCGGGCGTGATATTGCCGGACAGAAGAAGCGGCGTGTTGTCGTCTATTGTCTTCAGCATCGTTGGGCTCGACCAATCGGGGTAATGGCCGAGAGCGTCGTTTGCGTTGAGTGTCTTCCACATTTCGATGCCGGAGGTGAGGAGCGGCGTGAGCTTTGGCTTTGCGTCAGCCGCGAGCGACGTTGCCGGAAGATAGCCGGCATTGGCCCAGGTTTCAGCAGCTTTTTCCGAGACCATGTAATCGATGTATGCGCCGGCTAGGTCCTGTGTCGGCTTCGTTTTGGCAAGGCTCGTTATCGCCCAGGCAAGATCCACGCCCCCGACACTCATGGGCTTGGAAATACCTTTCGGGGCAGGAATTGCCATGAAACCGATATCCGGATTGTGTTGCATGTCACCGAAATACCAGGTCCCGGAGATCAGGAACGCGCCCTGCCCGGAAATGAAAAGCTGGACGGCGTCGTCACCCGAGATGCCTTCGAAACCGGGGAAAAAATAACCGCCCTGTGCCCATTGCTGTACGAGTTTGGCGGATTCGATGTTCCCCTTGGTGTTCCAGGAGCCGCCCCGGCCGTAAATCAGATCGTCAAGCTCGGCACGATTGCTCGCGTCGATATGCGCCTGCTCGATGGCGCCGATCATGTGCAGGGCCAGATGCTGCTTTGCCGAGCCCATCATGAAGGGCGCAACGCCCTTTTCCTTCAGCTTATCAAGACCGGCCAACAGCTCCTCGAAGGTTTGCGGCAGCGCTACTCCCGCATCGCCGAGGATCTTTTTATTGTAGTAGAGGCCAACGATCTCGCCGAGGCCTGATATGCCGTAGGTCTTACCGACCCCAAATTTTCCATCTTCCCAGCGGTCTCGAGCAAGCACGGAATCAGACTGGCGCTTATCCCAGCCATAGTTTTTGATGTAGTCGTCGACCGGCAGGAGCAATCCTTCCTTGACCATCGCCCCCATGTCGCCGGCACCCTGATTGACTTTCGTGATGACAGGGCCATCCCCTGCCGAAACCGCGAGCTTCAGCGTCAACTTCATGTCATCAAAGGTGCGGGCGGTGCGTTTGATCGTGACGCCGGGATGCGCAGCTTCGAACTCCTTGTTGAGCTGCTCTATGACCGCACTCTGACCTTCATAGGTTTGGTCATCCCACACAGCCAGGTCATCGGCGCGCGCGGCTGTCGAAAGGCTAAAACTCAAAAGCGCCGCGCCAGCAAGCGCGACAGCTGCTTTCAATCGGTATGCCGGCAGTATGCTGATCGATTTCACGGTTCTTTTCATCTGCTCCACCTCATCTGGTTTATTCTCCACTCCCGTTCAGGCCTTGCGCCAGGCAGCGGCCGAACGTTTTCTTCCCCCAGAGCTTTGCCTGGCTGGCGAATCTGAGGTAATCGTCAATGCATCGGCTCCTCTCGCGACCTAAAATGACAAAGCGCCACGCAGGAGGTGGCAAAGTGATGGGCACCAGCTGTTTCATCCGCGCCGCGATTGAAGCGGATATCGACGCCCTTTTCGACATCTGCCTGAAAACCGCCAATTGCGGTGAGGATGCCAGCGCGCTTTATAGCGACCCGCATCTGCCCGGCTACATCTGGTCGGTACCCTACCTCAAATTCGCCAAGGACTTTGCCTTTGTTCTCGTTCAGGACGGCCGGCCGGCCGGCTATGTCGTAGGGGTGCCGGACACCAGCAGGTTCGACAGAGACTTGCAGACAAACTGGTGGCCGTTCGTCCGCCAGCAGATTGCGGGACTGGCACCCACCCGTCCGCGCGACGCCGACGTGATGGAACGGATTCAAAATCCGCGCAGCGGAACGGCGTGGCTTCAAGACCAGTACCCCGCGCATCTCCACATCAACATCCTTCCCGGACTTCAGGCAAGCGGTTGGGGGCGCAGGATGATCGCCACGGAGCTTCAAGCGCTTCGAAACCACGGGGTCGGAGCCGTGCATCTCGGGGTCGACCCAAACAACGAACGCGCCAGGGGTTTCTACCGTCGCCTCGGCTTTTCCGAATTCGAGCAGGATGGCTCCGTCGCCTTCGCAATGCGGATCGACGAGGGATCGGGTTGAAGCATTTCCTGGTTTCTCCGAGCCACGGAAAGGCCCTGTCTCCCGGGTATAAACACCCTCGATTGGAGAAAATCTCACACGCCCGAAACTGCCTGCTCCCCACAAGGCGAGATCAGTGTGCCCATCCGGATGAACGTCCGCATGAAGGCGTGATACTATTGGCAGTAAAACAGGCTGCTCGGCGAAAAGCTGTCCATCAGTCGAGGGCTTCATCATGAGCAAATCCTCGGCAGCCGGGGTTTAAGGAGTCCGCGGGACGCGAAAAAGGAAATAGCCGGTCAAGGCCAGGCCAGTTCCTCTTTGGGCGATCTTGGCAGGCGCACGGCTAACCGGACGATAGGTATGGCACATACTTCTCATCGACCCTCTTTATTTCATCGCACGTTAATTCAAGCCTACAGCTGGCCTCCCATTTGTCAAGGACATAGACAAATTGCCTGGTTCGATGTATTGAATTCCGGTTAGTCGCGATAGTTGTGACTTAATATCGCGGCCATTAAGTATGCGCTCCGAACTAATTGGACTGATCTAGCCGGATGGCAATGATATCTTCTGTCGCACAGACCCCGATCGCACGAAAAATTTCAACCAATGCCGTCATCCGAACCGTGTTCGCGAACGGGTCGATCTCTCGCGCAGATATTGCCAAGCTAACAGGCTTGTCAAAGCAGACGATTTCCGATGTCGTGCGCGACCTTGAGGATGACGGATGGCTGAAACCAGTCGGGCAGACTGACGGTCGCCCGGGCCGGAATGCGATCACCTATGAAATCAATGCCAGGGCGGGACTGGCCGTCTCTATCGACCTCGGGAGCACCAAGATTGCTGCGGCTATTTGCGATCTGTTGGGGAACGTGGTTGCTGAAACCAAAGTATCCACCGACCCGCGCGGCGGAATGCATCTCGTCAATCAGTTCAGCGATCTTATCGTAGAACTCGCGTTTGCGGCCGGAACGACTGCCGACAAACTCCGTCTCGTCGTTCTAGGCAGTCCCGGCGTGCTCGATCCGGCCACCGGGCATATCAACGTAGCGCCAAGCATCCCCGGCATCGACGCCATAAATCTGCGGCAAGTCTTCAGCGACAGAATGGCTATACCCGTGATCGTTGAAAATGACGTCAACCTGGCCGCGCAAGGGGAGAGATGGCGGGGACACGGTATCGAAACCAGCAATTTTGCTTTCGTTGCTCTCGGAACGGGCGTCGGCATGGGCATCATCGCCAACGGAACTCTGTTGCGCGGCGCGCGTGGGGCGGCCGGCGAAATCGCCTACCTTCCGATCGGCGGAGATGCTTTTGATCCTGGCGGATTTACGCTTGGAACCTTTGAGAGTGCGGTCGGCAGTGCCGCGATGTTGCGCCGCTACGTCGGTTTCGGCGGGCGTAACGCATCCACCGTGGCCGATCTTTTCGCCGCGTTTAATGCAGGAGAAACAAGCGCCGCGGCTGCCATCGAAGAGACGGCAAGGCTGGTCGCAGTCGCTATCGCTGCAATCGGAGCGGCTCTCGATCCTGAACTGGTGATCACCGGCGGCAGCATCGGCGCAAGACCGGAACTCGTAAACGCCATCCGCGGTTTCCTGCCGCGTTGTACGCCTTATCCGCCGCGCATCGAGATCAGTCGCTTTGGGAACCGCGCCGCCCTGATGGGAGGAATGGGGATCGCGGTCGAGCGCATGCATGACGATCTATTTGGTGTCAAATTGAGGGAAGTTTGAAGAGCGCATGCCGCAGGGCCAACGTGCAGTGTCGCCACTTGAGAAGCGCTGGAAATGCGCTAGATTTTCCGCCATGATAACAGCAACGCAGATACGCGGCGCGCGCGCCATGATTGGAATGAGCATCGAAGAGCTCGCCGCCGCCAGCGGCCTGCCGGTCGAGACTGTGGCGGCGCTGGAAAACGGTGAATTCGCGGGCGAGCCGCACGCGCTGTTCGATGTGCGCAGCACACTCGAGGCGAACGGCATCATCTTCCTGTCGAGCGGCAATCAGGATGAAGGTGGCCCCGGCATCCGGTTGCGCGCACGCACCTCCAGCGATGACGGCATCCGGCCGGAAAACCTCAACGCCGCCAACGACGACTGACGGAACCAATCGCTCGCCCGGGCGTTTCGCTGTCCCATAACATATTGGGGCCTATATCATATCGGGGGCAGTCTCTTGAACCGCAGCAATGGTCTCTACGTCATCATCGGCGTTCTTGTCGTCGCCGTCATCGGCCTCGGCGCCTATATCTTCCACGAGGAAAGTAAGCCGCAAGGCATCGAGATGAGCATCGGCAAGAACGGTGTCTCGATCGAGCAGAACTGATCTTTATAGATAGGTTTTTGCAAGGTCGGCGAGTTTGCCGCCGTCCTTCACGCCTTGCCTGTAGAGCTGAATGATGACCGCCCCGATCCGCTCGGCCTCCGGCGTCGTCCTGGCGAGGCCGCGTTCGTCGCAGACCTTGTCGAGGACCTGCGAGAGCAGATCGAGATCTTCCGAAAATAGCGGTAAATCATGCGGATGAATTGAGGATCGTAACATCACGCCGCATTTCCTCCGAGGGCAAACGCATCCACGCTTGCATCGCCGGCCGCCCTCCGCAACCGACCATAAAGTCATTATGCGCGAGGGTCCGAACTTTAGCAACTACGCAAATTTCTATGGAACAAAATTATGGAACAAAATTTTATCCCGCGCGTTCGGCCGCGTTGGTCGCAGGAATCAGTGAGTGCAGACGTGAGTGAAAAACGCTTTCCCTCCCCCGTCCGGGTCGTTTCTGCAAACAGCAGCCTGATCGTTTCGACCGTCTGGGAGGCCGTCGAATATCTGAAGCGGTGGCCGAGCAAGCGTGGGCGCGATTATCGCGTTGCGCGCCAGCACTGCCTGGATGCGCTCGACGGAATACGCAGCCCGCGCGCAGCACAGGCTTCCTTCATCACGGCAGCGAAAGCGGCGGGATTGCTGGTGTAAGATCGTTAGCGGTTGCGTCCACCGCCGGCAGCGATGAGCTGAGGATGGACGGAGCCTTCCATGATCACCTTGGCGGTAACCTCGATCACCCGCTCCTCGGCGAGTTCTGCAAGCGCGAGGGCGACATCGCCTTCCGACCAACCGGCTTTGACGGCCTCGTCCGACAGAGCCTGGAACGCGCTGGCGAGGCTCTGCCTGCAAGTTAGATTGTGTTTCATATCCGCCATGCTCGACTAGGCTATCTGTGACAGGGACAATGTTAATTTACACATATTCACGAGAATGCGAAGAGGCTTCAGGTTTTTTTCAATCCAAAATTGGGGTATTAACTTCCAAACTGGGTATAACCTTAACAAAAGGCAACAAATACCACCGCTCGCAACTGAGGTAGTACCAAAAAGAACTAAAGGATTTATTTGCGATGCACCTTCAAAGGGTATTTCATCGCGTTATTTAGTCTAAATGGTCGAAAGGAGCGGAGCCGGATGCAGCGGCCCTTTGAACCACGAGAATGCGGCAAACCTGAAAGCGGCCCGTTTTCAGCATCTTCAGTGCACCCTGTCAATCAGCTTCGGGATCCGGCATAGCGAGCGTGGGCCGTGCTGGAGGATGTCTCGCGCAGTCTGTACAGCCAATCGGCGGGCGACGCCTAGCCGCCGCGAACGCCTTCGGCGTTAATCACCTTAATACCACAACGACACCACACTCCCGTCAAAGTCCGCCGTACCATTGGCAGCTCACTTCTTCAGGTTTTCAGGAGGTAAAATGTCTATCGAACTGGACGCTACTACCTATGTCCACGCCAAGCCGGCGACCGCCCATTCCTATATACTGCCGACCGTTGTCGATGTTCTCGAGAACAGTTTCCAGGAGGCAAAAGAAACAGCGGTCTTCGACCTCGGTTGCGGCACCGGCGGTGCTGCCGCCGTGCTTGCGGAAAAAGGCTATGACGTCGTCGGTGTCGATCCCTCCCAGGACGGCATCGCGAAAGCGAGAACGGCCCACCCCGATCTTCCGCTGGAAATCGGTTCCGGATACGAAGATCTTTCCAGCCGGTATGGGACCTTCGATGCGGTGATAAGCCTCGAGGTAGTGGAGCATGTCTATGATCCTAAGGCTTTCTCGGCCACCATGTATGATCTGGTGAAGCCAGGCGGCATCGCCGTTATGTCGACGCCTTTTCATGGCTACTGGAAAAATCTGGCATTGGCCGTCAGCGGAAAGATGGATGACCATTTCATGCCTCTGAAGGACCATGGCCATATCAAATTCTGGTCTCCCGGAACGCTCAGCACCCTCCTGCTTGAAACAGGCTTCGAAGACGTCGACTTCGAATATGTCGGGAGGATTCCGCTTCTGGCGAAGTCGATGATCGCGATCGCTCAGAAACCGCACTGACGGCGGTCAAAGGCAGACCGCCCTTTGTAATGGTTGGCGCTACAGCTCACCTGCAACATGAACAAATGACATTTTCGTTCGGGACGTTCGGCTCCCGTTTTAGCATTTCTGCCAATGCCTCGTTCCGATTTCCGCCGCCAGCGGGACGAAGAAAACTGACATTATGACTGGGATTTCAAGGGGATAAATGGTCGGGGCGACTGGACTCGAACCAGCGACCCCTTGACCCCCAGTCAAGTGCGCTACCGGGCTGCGCTACGCCCCGACCTGCCGAAACGGCTTGCTTCGTTTAGTTTTTCAGCGCGTGCAATGCAAGCGGAAAAACCTTGCCTCCAAGAAAAAGGAGGCGGTTTGCGCGAATGGTCAGATCGCCGCGAGCTTCAGCCGGCCTTCGGCGGTTTGACGAGGCTGCCATGCCTGGTAGTTGGCGATCGAAAAATGCGGCGTTTCGAAGGGCGTGGCGTGCGTTTCGGTGACGACGGTGACGTCGGCGCCCGCTGCCTCGCCGGCGAGGATACCGGCGACCGCATCTTCGAAGACCAGGCATTTTTTCGGATCGACGCCGAGGCGGCTTGCGCCGAGCAGATAACCTTCGGGGCTGGGCTTGCCTGATTTGACCTCCTGGCCGCTGACGATGACCTTCGGCATCGGGATGCCGGCGGCGGCCATGCGGCGCCTGGCGAGTTCGATCGGCGCCGAAGTGACGATTGCCCATCTGCCATCGGCGATGGCATTGAGGAAGCGGAGGGCGCCGGGGATCTCGACGATGCCGGAGACATCCTCCATTTCCTCGGCGAGCAGCAGATCCGCCTCATGGGCGGGATCGACGCCGGGCAGGCCGAGCCCGCGGATCACGTCGGAGGCGCGGATGCCGTGGATCGTCTTCAGGAAGACCTCCGGCTCGAAGCCGTGGTGTCTTGCCCATTCACTCCAGACGCGTTCGACGACGGCAATGGAATTCAACAGCGTTCCGTCCATATCGAAGAGGAAGGCGTCGTAGGATCTGTCGAGGATGTCATGGAGAGCGGGCACGGGCGTTTCCTTGCAAGCATGAGGCCGGGGCGGCCTTGCGCAGGCGAGTAGCGGAGAGCGGAAGCGGCGTCAACGTCAGTTGTTGGTGTCTGGATGCGTGACGTTGCGGACGTCGGCAAGACCACGGGCGGCGTCGCGGCTGCCGGTCGCGGCAGCGGCTTCGAAGATACGCGTCGCATCGCCGTACATTTTGAGATTGAGGTAGCAGTAGCCGCGCAGAACCATCAGGTCGATGCGTTCCTGCTGCAGCTGGGCACGCTGGTCGAGATAGATGAGGGTTTCGCGGTAACGTCCGGCGTCGAAGGCTGAAAGCGCACGGTCGGCGAGGATCGCCACCTGAAGCTCGGCGGCCCGCTGGCGGTTCTGCGGCGCCTTGGTGGCCGCGACGGCGGCATTGCCGGAGAGGCCGGCGCGGAGATAGGCAAGGCTCTGGCCATAGGCTGCGTCTTCACGGACCTTGCGGGCCGGGCTCTGCAATGCGGCCTCGAAGGCCGAGATCGCCTCCATCGGCCGGTTGATATCCATCAGGCACCAGCCGCGCGACAACGCGTCGGCCGGCTTAAGCTGCCCCGCATCGATTGTCGTCGAGCAGCCGCGCGTCTGACGCGGGCCGCGCGGGACGGTCATCGTCTCCATCGCCGGTCTCGCCGCACGAACGACCACTTCCGCACCCGGCTGCAGGGTCACGCGGCGCTCTGCCGGGAGCGGCTCGGCCGGAGGACGCTGCGTCGGTTGGGCCGGTTGCTGTGCGACAAGCCCGCCCTTCGCCGGCGGCGGCGTGACGGCATTCGGCATCAGGGAGGACGTGTCTTGGAGATTGGTGATCCGGCTCGACCGGCCGGCCCAGGCACGCTGGAGGTCGAGCACGCCCTTGCGGTCGCTCAATTGCTCACGGGTAATGACAAGGCCATAGGCGGACGGTTCGTCGTCGGGTTTCCAGGCAAGCGCCGTCTCGAACCAGCGCGCGGCGGTCTGGAACTGGTTGAGGGAGCGGGCATACCAGCCGAACTGCTGCGCGGTCGGCACATATTTCCGGGCGATGACCTCGGTGGCGATGCGATGCAGCACCTCTTCGGCCAGATCGGCTGGCGGCTGCAACGCCATCAAGTTGGCGGTGGCGGCGAGATAGGTGGCAGTTGCATCGTCGGAATTGGCGCGCCAGCGGAACATCACGTCCTCGGCTTCCTCAGGCGCCTTGCGGGCGATCAGCGCCAGCGCCAGCCCCTGCGAAGCGGCCGCCGAATCCTGCTTGGCTCGGGCGGCACGGAACCATTTTTCGGCATCGGCATCATTGTTGCGGCGAAGCTGGTACCAGCCGAGCAGCAGCGCATCGGAGGCAAGCCCCTCCGTCTCGGCGAGTCTTTCGAGGCGGGCGATATAATCGGGCGCGATGGCGAGATTAGGATCGTCATCGCCCTCGGCCATGAAGCGTCGGGCGAGGTTGTCGCGAATCGCATCGAATTCCTTGCTGCCGTCGGCGGCAGGCCTCTCCAGCGCGAGCAGCGCCTGCATCGGCTGGTAGGCAAGCAGCGTCGAAGCCTTCTCGACCGTCGCCTGCCGCTCGGCCGGATTGGTGCAGTTCTTCAGGATATAGGTGTAGGCGTCCTGGCCGCGCTGCGCCCTCTCCGTCTGGATGAAGGCTTCGGCGACGCGCCAGAGAACATCGATCTCGCTGCAGGTGAGCAGGCTCGGTGTTGCGGCAGCGATATCGACCACAGTCGCATATTGCTTGAGGTCCGAAGCATTGAGGAGGCGGGCACGGGCCTCGGCGACGTCAAGCCGGTCGAGCAGATCGGCCGGCGGCTGCCACCCTGCATCGGCTGCCTGGCGGTCGGCGACGGCCTTGCGCAGCTCCGCATAGCGGCCATCCGAATAGAGCTGCCACATGGCCTCGAGCTGCTTGTCGCCATTCTGCGGCACGGCGAGCGGATCGGCTGGCGGAACCCAGTTCGGATAGAGCGCCTGAAGGCGGGAGATTTCGGCCTGCAGGCGCACCTTGTCGCCGCGGCTGGCGAAATAACGAAGCGCACTTTCATCGACGGCAGGCTGCGGCGCCGCGGCCGCCTGCTGTGGTGCCGGCGGCTCGGAAACGATGGGGGGTGTGACTGGTGCCGGGTGGGCGACCGTCTGAGCCGGCGGAGCAGCCGTCCGAGGTGCCGCAGGCTGCGACGCAGCGGCATCCGGCTCGGACCTGTCCGGTGCTGGCGGCGGGGAAGTGATCGCCTCTATCTTGTCGGCGACGAGTTGCGCATTGAATTCGGGATTGCCGGCAGGAGCATCGGTCGGCTTGATGCGGCCCATCATCATCAGCTCCGGCGCCGGCTTGCCGGCGGCCCCAAGGCCGAACTTTTCCTGCAGAGCGGCACGATCTTTCAGCCCGGTGACGAGGGTCGCCACCACGACTGCCGCTGAAACCGCTAAGAGAGAAGACTTCACAGACACCCCGGATGCTTCTCCCCGATATAGGCCAGCCCCAGCAGCTGAAGCGTGGACGGATAATAGAGTGCGGGCGCAAATTGCAGGGCCGAGACCGGCAGCTTGGTCCCATCGACTACACAGGCCACAACATCGTTAACAATTCGATAACCGGGATCCGACAACACGGCCTTCGGCCGGCCGGTAGTCAGATCGATGGTCGCGGGAACGCCGTCTTGCGACATCCCTTGTTGCAGGCGGGTCAGCAGCGCCTTGTCGGTGACACCGCCACGAGCGAGATAAAGCGGGATGCGAATGGCGTTATAGGCAAACTCGGCGTCGAAACCCTCAGCTGGCTGCGGCTGGCCGTTGAGACTGACCCATTCGGCGGGAAGCTTGCGCGGGCCGAACTGCATCGTCTTCAACAGCGCTAGGCCATCGTCCGACAGTTTTTGCCAGGCATCCGACGGAGCGAGCGCCGCCATCACCGGGATCGCCTCGTAAATCCAGTAGGACGGGTTGACGACGGGGCCGTCCTCACGGTCGGTAGCGGCAAAACCCTCACTCCCTGGCAACAGGAGTGTGTGGCCAGCCGAGTGCACCACGGTTTCGGCAAGCAGCGCTTGCGCCATTCGGGAGGCGGCAAGGATATAGTCGTTGCGTTTCCACGCCGTGCCGGCAAGCGCCAGCGCATAGGCGATCAGCATGTCGCCATCGGAGGCGTTGTTGGTGTCCGTGACGTGCGGCTTGCCGTTCGGATCCCACTTCCAGACTGCCAGGCCATCGTCGCGCAGCAGCAGCTCGGTGCGGGTAAAATACCAGATCTGTTCGAAGTCGGCAGGGCTGGCTGCGAGATAGGCGAGCAGCATGCCATAGCCCTGCCCTTCGCTGTGGCTGATATTGCCGTTGCCGTTATCGATGATGCGGCCGGTCGCATCGAGAAACTTCGCCTTGTAGGCCGACCATGCGCCGGCATTGATCATCGCCTGCTGCGCAACGGCGGGCGCTCCCCCGGGAGCGAGCGCGACCGATGCCGCAAGCAGGAGTGCGCGCCACCGCCTCATTTCGACCGCCCCAGTCTTCTGAGCATGCTTGACGTAGTGACCCCGATCAGCAGCACGAAGACGACCAGCAGGGAGGCATAGGAGAGGATATTCGTCGACAGCCAGTTGGCGGCGATCAGGCGGTAATTGGAGATCGACCAGGGTGTGGACGGCACAAAATCGAAACGGGTGACGGGCACGGTCTCGATCTTGCCTGTCTTGCTCGAATAGGTGGTGATGTGGCCTGATATCTTTGGCCAGTTCGGCTGCGCGGTCAGAACCTCCAGCCCTTCGCGCAAATCCTTTGCCGACGGCGCCGTTACCACCGTCCATGCACCGGCTCCGGCAGGGCTGGAGCCCTGGGCAACCAAGATCGTGTCGACATTGGACGGCGTGAAAACCTCCTCCGCGCCGGGCACGAATTGCAGCGAACTGCGGGAGATATCGAAATTACGCGACACCCACTCGCGGAAGGCGGTGATCCGGTTGCGCAAGACACCGCCGCTGACCTTGGAATTCCACTCCTCGAAGGCCGTACCGGTATCGACGACGCCCGCCTGCGTATCCGCAACGGGACGCCACGAGGCCTGGCTCGCCGTGGCGATATTGGTCTGCGTCAACGCGGTTGCCGGCATCTGCGAGACGGAGCCGATGAAGATGGCGTCGCGATCGCCGATCATATTCGGCGAGGCGACGGTTTCGACGTCGATCGGATGGCCGGCGGTGATCGCCATCTGACCGAGCAGCGTGGCGGCTGCCGAAAGCGTATCGGCATCGACGCGGTCGATGAAGAGCGGCGTCGGCTCCGTGGCCCGACCGTAGGGATAAGCGGTGCCGGCCATTGCGGCCAGGTTCGGACGCTGACCGACGCGGGCGAAATCCGGAATCTGCAGTTCGGACGTATCGAACAGGGCAAAGCGCGGGGTGGCGCCCGCGGTCGCGCCCGGCGCGCAAGCCGCATCATCCTTGGTCATCAGGATCGCCTCGATCGCCACCGAATTAAGACCGGGCTTGAAGTGCCGCATCGTCACGCGGATCGGCAGATGACGGAGAATGCCGCCTGATGTCGTGGTGATCGGCACGGTGGAGGCGATGTTGTCGTTGACGTAGATATCGATGTGGCTGCCGGGCATCACGTTATCGGTATAGGCGGCGTCGAGCAGCACCTTCGCTTCGCCATAGGCATTGGCATAAAAATCGGCAGGCACGGCGATATTGAAACTGGTCCGCAGCCGCCGGCCGGAGAATTCGGTGGTCTTCACGCCGAGTTGAGACAAGGCGATGTTCGTATCGGAAAAGACCAGCGGCGCGTTCGGCGCGCTCCAGCGCTCGGTGGTCAACACGTCGCGGCGGATATCCGAGGACCGGTCCGTCGGTGAGACGATGGTATCGATCGCCGAGGAGACCGCCTGCCAGGAGGGGCCGCTGATCAGAAGCACCGGCGAGCCGCTGCGCGGATCGGTGGCGAAAGCGGCGAATGCCGCGCTTTCGGCACCGGGCGGCAGGCCGGGAAAGAGCGGCCGCAATTCCGCTGCGGTACCGACCAGCACGCTAAGCTTGCCGGGCCTGACGGCCGGAAGCGAGGTGGTGCTGAAGGCAAAGATCTGGTTCGGCATACTGCTCAGCACCGACAGGCCCTGCGCCAGTCGCAACAGCGGCTTGGTGGTTCCCGGCTGCTCCAGTGCCGGGACGACGATGTCGAACTCGGTCTTGCCAGCGCCGTCAACGCCGATGGCGCGGATTGCATCGGCGCTCGACAGCTGGGCGGCATCGCTGCCGGCAAAGCTCAGATAGGTTACGGCCGGATCAATGTTCGACCACAGCTCATAAGTGGACTGGATGCTGCAATCGGTGCGGTGGCGCTGGTTGGCTTCAAAGGTGACAAGATTGGCGCCAGGCTGCAGCAAACCGGCCGGAACCTCGAAGGTGACGGCCGACGGGCCATCCGGCGAGCCGACACGCTGCTGGCCGATCGGGCGGTTGTTGAGATAGACGGTCAGCGCCGAGGCCTCAGGCGCGACGACGATCGCATTCTGGTAGGCGAAGGTGAAGTTTGCCTTGGCCGCCGCCTGTTCCGGCGTCAGATAGACCGACCATGACCGGCGATCGTATTCGCCGCCGAGACCAAGTTTCGAAAAGGGCACGACATAGCGACGGACATCGCCGGAGCGCGGCGGCGCAGCGGTATTTGCCGCCGCGGCTGGCTGGAGCGGGGGCGCCGCCGGTTGCGGCTGGACGGTGATCGTCGGAGGAACAGGTGCGGCCGGGGTTGCGGGCGGCGTAGGCGACGTCAATCTCGGGGTAAGGGACGCACCAGCCGGCCGCTCGCCGGACATGTCGAAGGGCGCCGTCTGCGCCTGGGCGACGGCGGAGGCATTCAGCAGGAGAAGCGAGGCAGCCACGATCTTTCTCATCCGGCGTTGACCTTTGCCGCCTTCTGCTGGGCTTCTCGCTCCGGCCGCATGCTGCGGAAGAAGTAAATGAGGCCGCGGCTCGTCTGGTAGAGCGACAGGCCAAGGAACCAGATGGTGCCGCGGATCAGGCCCGGATTGCGACGGCGCGAGGCCTGGAACTCTGTCCACTGATCGGAATTGGCAAACATCAGGTCGGCGATCAGGCGATGGTCGAGCGCGCTTTTCGGCGCGTACTGGCAGCCGACATTGCTGATATCGCCCGACGGCTCGATGTTGCGGACGATGAGCGGCAGGGTTTCCAGTTCCGCGCCGCTATAGGGGCGGAAGCGGATCTCTCCGAGTGCGCCAACCAGCATCTCGTCGAGCTGCTTGTTGAAGATGTGAAGCCTAGCACCGTGGACGGAAACGTCCTCGATCGAGGCCGCGTACCACTTGCCGTTGGCGCCGAATTCGCAGCGCCGGTTGACGCGGACGCGGCGGGACAAGGCGCGCTCGCCGCGCTCCGAGACGACGCCCAGCGCGCAACCGGCCATAATCAGGTTGATAACGTTCCAGCCGCCGACGACGAGCGTGACGTCGGCCTTATAGGGCTCGGCATAAATCTTGTAGATGGTGATGATGAGCGCGACGATCTGCACCGCAAAGATGACGAAGAACGGACGGCTGATTTCCGACAGACGGCTGACGGCGATCGATTCGTCCTTGGCGGTGACTTTGAAGGTCGGCTTCCTCGGATTGAGCATGACGGAGACGACTGCCGGCAGCAGATGCACGGTCTGAACATATTCGTAGAGCTCTGAAATCCAGGGCCAGCGGAACGACCCGTAGAGGTAATTCTGCATCATCAGATTCACGAGCATATAGGCAAACGTGTAGGCGAGGAACTCGCCGCCCGAGGCTGTGAAGATTTCCAGGTCGAAGAACAGGTAGAAGAGCGGCGCAAACAGGAAGATCGTTCGCGGGAACGGGAAGAGCCAGAACAGCGTGGAGGACATATAGCAGAAGCGCTGCGGGATCGTCAGGCCGCGCTTCAGAAGCGGAAAGCGGAAACGCAGGATCTGCATCATGCCCTGAGCCCAGCGGCTGCGCTGGCCGATGAAGCTTGCGAAGGTGGCTGGCTGCAGGCCTGCGATCAGCGGCTTGTCGACATAGATGCTGTTCCAGCCGCTACCATGGAGCGCCAGCGCCGTCTCGCAATCCTCGGTGATGCTGATGCCGCTGAAGCCATTCTGGGATTCGAGCGCCCTGCGGCTCAAAACGGCGGCCGAGCCGCAGAAGAAGGCGGCATTCCATTTGTCGAGGCCACGCTGGATGATGCCGTAGAACATCTCGTTCTCGCTCGGCATCTTGTCGAAGGTGCGCAGGTTGCGCTCCAGCGGATCGGGATTGATGAAGAAGTGCGGGGTCTGGACGAGGAAGAGCTTCGGATCGTCTTCGAAGTAACCGACGGTCTCGAGGAGGAAATCGCGGGCCGGCGCGTGGTCGGCATCGAAGACGGCTATGAGTTCGCCGGTCGAATGTTTCATGCCGTTGTTGAGATTGCCGGCCTTGGCGTGCTCGTTGCGGTCGCGCGTGAGGTAGTGGACGTCGAGATCGTCGCAGAGCTGCTTCAGCTCGATATGGCGGGCAGCAGCCGCCTGGGCTTCGAGCAGCTTGCCGGAGTTGCGCTTCTGCAAGGTGGCGCCGTCGTCGAGCAGCCAGACATGCAGCTTCTCGGCCGGATAATCCATGGCCTTGGCGGCGGCCAGCGTGTTTCCCAGCAGACCGGCATCCTCATTGTAGGATGGCACGAAGACGTCGACATGAGGAAGGCGCCCGGGATTGGCGGCACGCGAGGGGCGCGACGGCAACGGTGTGGCAACAATGAACAGGCTGAGCGCCAGCATCGCGACGCTATACATTTCGGCAAGATAGAGCAGCAGGCCGGGAATGAAATTCTCAGGCTGGTTCAGGGGCGGCAGCGTATTGGTGGTGCGCCAGTAAACATAACGCAGCACAATCGACGTGCCGAAGGCGAGCGCCACCAGGCGCCATGTCCCCTCGCCCTTCAGAATTTTGATGACCGCCATCACGGTCACGACCGTGATGGCGGTGATGAGCTGGGTCTGCAGGTTGACCGGCAGCGTGATCAGCACGATCATACAGAGCGAAACCACGGCCCATATAAAGACACTGCGGGCTTTGCGCATCGGCGCTCCTTCGAAATTGCTCAACCGGGGCACCATCCGGCGCCCGCGGGCATGCTCACTAGAACAGGATGATTTTAGGCTGGGTCGGCCTAAAATCTGAATCCTGTTCTAAATTAAAGAGTTAGAGCATGATGTCGTCCGAAAACCGCTCACACTTTTCGGCATCATGCTCTATCTCCGGCAGGCGGCCGTCATGGCCGCGTCGCCTATGCAGTCCGGCGAAGGCACGGTGACGCCGATCGCCCTTACCGATTGTTCGATTGGCGCAGCGGCCGCAGCCGGCCTTGCTCTCGTCTGGGGCGCCTCGCCCGGCAGCGGCACGCGCGGGCCGATGGGTGCCGGCACCGCTGCGACGCCTTGAGCCGGTTGCGCGGTCGAGGCGCTGCGAGCGGCGGCGCGCGGCCGGGTGACAATGGCAGGCGCCGGCTCGTAGCCGATCGGCATCGGGCCGGCGCGATAACCGCCTTCGTCGGGATAGATCGGTGCGCCGGTGCGCCCGAGCGCCACGTCGGCGGGCGGCGGACTGCCGTAAGGGTTCCAGATCTCGCCGTCGAAGGTGCCGGTGACGGTGTAGCCATAGACGATGCCAAGCAGCTGGCGCTCGCTCGCTCTCGCATCGCAAAGGCGCAGGCGCAGCTGGATCATGCCGAAATTACGCGCCTGGGTATTGGCGTTGGTGCTCGAGCGGATCTGCTGCCAGGCATAGAGGCAGGTGTCGCCGGCACGACTTCGGCCGGAGGCATAGCCGAAAGGACCATAGGCGTTCTGCAGGAAGGTCGCCGAGGTCGCCATCGGCACGCCTGGGGCCGAACGGGCCACCTCGCGGGCAATACCGCTCTCGTTGATCATGCTGAAGCCGGCATTGCCGGCGCCGGGATTGGCTCCGGAACCGCCGAAGAACTGGACCTTCAGGGAATTCTGACCGGGCACGGAGGATGAGGTAAACAGCGAGATCGTCTGCTCGACGCCGTTGCCACGTTTGCGCTCGACGACGCTGACGATCGACGGGCCGCCCGGCGGCGGCAGGACCAGCGCCTTTTCAGGCGCCACGGTTTCCGGCGCGGAAGGCTGGCGCACACCGCCTGTCGATGTGCAGCCGGCCATCATGCCCCCCACGGCCACCAGCAATATCGTCTTTCGCAAGCGCATGTATCGAGCCGCCGCAATCGTCTTTCTAGAGATCCATTCGCAAGCCGAAACGCGACGGATCGTCGAATCAACGACCGGTTGGTCGTCCGTTCAGAATAAACGTCCAACATGGTTAGCGAAAAGTAAACAAGCGAGCTCTAACATCACCATCTTCACTCTTTTCGAACGCTGTTCAGACAGCTCAACCGTATGATGCAAAAATTAATTTAGTAACAACTTAAATGCTCTCCTTGCGTCTGTTACTGCTGTCGCGAAAAGCCCGCGGGGAACTATGCCGCATGGCCAGCGTTGCCTTGATGTCTCAGGTAGGAAAAGGAGAAATCCCATGCGCAAGACCATGCTGGCTGCGGCCGCCATGCTGACCATCAGTTCCGCCGCCTTCGCGCAGAGCAGCGTCATCGTCACCGATCCCGCACCGACCGGCTCCGCCGTATTGCCCGGCGAGGTGCGCACCTATGTGATGGAGCAGAACACGCCATCCGTCGTCTATGACGGCGATATAGCGGTCGGGGCGACGCTGCCCGATACCGTCGAAGTGCATACCGTGCCAAATATCGACGGCTATGGCTATACGGTCGTCAACGAGCGGCGCGTGATCGTCGAACCGAAGACGCATCGCATCATCCAGGTCTTGGAATAACGCTGACACAGAATTGCGGACGTGCGGCCGTATTCCGGCTTCACGTCCGCTCGTCTCCCACCCTCACCGCGACATTCAGAAGCTCGCGGATCTTATGAGCGAGCTGCTCCAGGCTGAAGGGCTTGGCAAGCAGGGAAACGCCGTGATCAAGCACGCCATTGTGGACGATGGCATTGCGGGTGTAACCCGTCGTGTAGAGGATCCGTATCGTCGGCCATTTTTCCTGGACGATATCGGCAAGCTGGCGTCCGCTCATCTGCGGCATGACGATATCGGTGAAGATCAGGTCGACTGCCGCATTCTGCTCCAGAAGCATAAGCGCCTCCATGCCGCTAGCGGCCTGCAACACGGTGTAACCGAGTTCATGCAGGCTTTCGGCAGTCATGGTGCGGACGTTCTCATCGTCCTCCACCACCAGGATCGTATCTTTGACGCTGCCCTGGGGAAGCGGCTGGGCGCCGGCGACGTTCAACCGGGCATCCGTCGCGCCGACATGACGGGGAAGATAGATCTTCAACGTCGTGCCCCTGTCGATCTCTGAATAGATCTTGATGTGGCCGCCGCTCTGCTTGATGTAGCCGTAGACTTGGCTGAGGCCGAGACCTGTGCCTTTGCCAGGCCCCTTGGTCGTGTAGAACGGGTCGAATGCGCGTTCGATCACCTCCGGCGACATGCCGGTGCCGGTGTCGGTGATGCTGATCATCACATATTGACCTGCTTCGACCTCCGAATGCATGCGCGAATATCGCTCGTCGAGTTCTGTATTGGCGGTCTCGATCGTCAGATTTCCACCGCCGGGCATGGCGTCGCGGGCATTGACGGCAAGGTTCAAGATGGCATTCTCGAGCTGGCTCAAATCGGCAAAGCTCGGCCAAAGGCCGCCGGCAAGCACCGTCTCGATCCGGATGTGCTCGCCGAGCGTGCGCCGCAGCAACTCGGACATGCCGCCGACCAGCTTGTTGAGGTCGATCACCTCCGGGGCGAGCGGCTGCTGGCGCGAGAAGGCGAGAAGACGCGCGGTCAGCACCGCCGCTCTCTGCGCACCATCTCTGGCATTCTGGATGGAATATAGCAGGCGAGGATCCTCGCTGCCGGTCAGGCGCCGTTGGGCGAGATCGAGGTTGCCGATGATGATTGCCAGCATGTTGTTGAAATCATGGGCGACACCGCCGGTCAGTTGGCCGATCGTTTCCATCTTCTGCAACTGGCGGACCTGCGCTTGAGCGGCGGCATTCTCCTCCATCTCGTGCCTGAGCTCGGCAGTGCGCTGGGCCACTGTCTGTTCGAGGCGCGTGTTGAAGCTGTTGAGCTCGCTGCGGAGGCGGCTCTGCCTGCCATGGGCAATGATGATCATCTCCATCAGGCCGACGGTAATCACCGCATTGATGAGATAGGTGGAAAGACCGACCCATTGGCCGGCGGTGGCTGGCCAGAAAACACCATACGGCTCGACGAAAAACTGCTGGACAATGAAACCGGCAACCAAGGTCGCGACAACGCCCGGCCCGGCGCCGCCTATGAAACTCGCGAGCAATATCGCCGGAAGAAAGCTCAGGAAGGGAAACCCGGAGAGAGTGTCGCTGGCGGCAAGCCTCAGAAGAAACGTCAGGCCAACAAAGGCAATGGCCAGCGGATATGTATAACCTGGCCTGTGACGCAGCCAATCCGTGGCACTCAGCAAATCCATTCGACACCCCTTCTTACAGCGCCGCGCGTCTTTTCGAGAGCGGCAAATGACGCTGTAACGCATTGAATTGATGCATAATTTTTTCCATAAATCGATTCCGATTTAAGGAATTATGCAGGAGCCGTTGCGGAGACGGCACTTCCAGCTTTTGCACATCGAATTTCAACCGGCAATATGCTGTTTCTCGCACTGCCGGCCATGACGTCTTGACGAGCCGTGCAAGCAGTCCACATAAATCTCCATGCCTAAAGCGCGTCGCGATCTTTCAGATTCGCTCCTCGCGCTTTAGGTCTTTGTTTTTACGCATGTCGTTATCGCAAAACCGCCGCGCACTTTTGCGCGACATGCTTTAGCAAGGGGGCAATGGGTGGACGGGATCATGAAAGACATATTCATCGTCGAAGACGACGCGCTGATTGCCATGCTGCTCGAGGACATGCTCGCCGATCTGGGCTACCGGGTCTGCGCGAGCGCACCCGATCTGGAACGGGCGCTGGCCACCGCCAGGGATACGGAGTTCGACGCTGCAATTCTCGACGTCTCGCTTGCCGGACAGAGTTCCCTGCCGGTCGCAAAGCTGCTCGACGAACGCGGAAAACCCTATCTCTATGCAACGGGATACGGCACGCCGCCTGATGGCAGCAGCCCAAGCACGCTGCCCGTGCTGCAAAAACCCTTCCAGCTCAGCGAACTCGAACAGGCAATGAAGCGGCTGACCGCAGCCTGACTTTCCTATTCAGCGCACCTGATCGAGCAGACGCTTGCATTCCAGGAGGTCGTAGAGCGCCTCTTGCAGCAACGCCCTGTCTTCCTTGCCAACGCTCGACTTGCCGATCGAGACTTCCTGCTCGTCGTCTCCGGCGACAAAATTGAAGAACCGGCGGGTGATCGGCGGCTTGGCGCGGCCGACGATCTGGTCTTCATCGGCCATGCCGACGCGCGGTTCTCCGGCACCCATGTCCTGCACGCCCGACGCAAGCGCCTCGACGCTGGCGAGGTCACCATGACCGACCGATATGACGAACTTGTTGCCGTTGGTCTTCAGAAGCTTCTGCACACCCTTGATCGTATAGCCATGATCATAGAGCAAATGGCGAATACCCTTGAGGAGATCCACATCCTCCGGCCGATAGTAGCGACGGCCGCCGCCGCGTTTCATCGGCTTTATCTGGGGAAAACGCGTCTCCCAGAAGCGCAGCACATGCTGCGGCAGATCAAGATCGTCTGCGACTTCGCTGATGGTGCGAAAGGCATCGGGGCTCTTGTCCAACGTCATACTGCTACGCGACCTCGCGGCTCGATCCTACGGCGACTCATCATATTTCAACGGTTTGGCGCCGACAATTCAAGTCATGTCTTGACGTTGCGCACAAGGATGGAGAGCGCGAGAGAGAAAAAAAGCCGTTTCCGAAACGGCAAGCCGATTATCAGGGAGCCGGATTCAGCGGCTTCAGCTTGATCTTGCGAGCGACATGCGATTTGAGGATGCGTGTCTTCAGCACGTTCGACGCCTTGAAGGTCATGACCCGGCGGGGGGAAATCGGAACCTCTTCGCCGGTCTTCGGGTTGCGGCCGATCCGCTCGTTCTTGTCGCGCACTTGGAAGGTGGCGAAGGAGGAAAGCTTGACGGTTTCGCCACGCACGATGGCGTTGCAGATCTCGTCGATGACGGTTTCCACAAGTTCGGCAGATTCGGTCCGCGAAAGCCCAACCTTTCGGAAAACGGATTCCGCCAGGTCTGCTCGCGTCACTGTTTTTCCGGTCATGGTTTCCCCGCCCATACAAATATTTTGTGAAATCGCACGAAGAGTATTTGTCTTGCGCCTTACGGTCAAGCTCTTGTTCGCCGCCAGTTTTTTAGGATTCGTGCCTACCAGCGCAGCAGAACCGCACCCCAGGTAAAACCGCCGCCCATCGCTTCGAGCATCACCAGGTCGCCCTTCTTGATGCGGCCGTCGCCGGCAGCGGTCGCAAGTGCCAACGGGATCGAGGCAGCCGATGTATTGCCGTGCAGGTCGACGGTGATGACGACCTTCGCGGCATCGATGTTCAGCTTCTTCGCCGAACCGTCGATGATGCGGCGATTGGCCTGGTGCGGTACCAGCCAGTCGAGGTCATCGGCTGTGGTGCCGGTCGAATCGAAAGCCGCCTGGATAACATCGGTGATCATGCCGACGGCGTATTTGAAGACCTCGCGGCCTTCCATGCGCAGTTTGCCGACAGTGCCCGTCGTCGACGGGCCGCCATCGACATAGAGCTTTTCCTTGTGCGAGCCGTCGGAACGCAGATGTGCGGTCAGCACACCACGATCGGCAACGGTACCCTCGCCTTCTGTCGCTTCGAGTATGATCGCGCCGGCGCCGTCGCCGAAAAGCACGCAGGTGGTGCGGTCGTTCCAGTCGAGAATGCGCGAAAAAGTTTCGGCGCCGATGACGAGAACGCGCTTTGCCAGCCCGCCGCGAATATAGGCATCCGCGGTCGTCACCGCATAGACGAAACCGGTGCAGACGGCCTGGACGTCGAAGGCGAAGCCGTGGCTCATGCCGAGCCGGTTCTGGATGTTGACCGACGTCGCCGGAAACGTGTTATCAGGCGTCGAGGTGGCACAGATGACAAGATCGATATCGGCAGGCGTCAGGCCGCCATTGGCAAGCGCTGCGCGCGCGGCGGCCTCGCCCAGCGACGCGGTCGTTTCGTCATCGCCGGCGACATAACGCTGGCGGATGCCGGTGCGCTGGACGATCCATTCGTCTGATGTGTCGACGATGGCCTCCATGTCACGATTGGTCATCACGCGCTTCGGAAGTGCGGCTCCGAACCCGCGAACCACTGAACGGATCATCTTTGATTGAACCCCATCGCTCATGCCGCTTCCGGGCCCATCGGGGGCAGCCGCTTGGCATGATATTTCTTAAGATCGTTTTCTATTTTCTGATTGAGGCCGTTCTTGGCCATGTCGTAGCCGACCTCGATGGCGGCTGCGATGCCTTCGGCGTTCGCCCCGCCATGGCTCTTGATGACGATGCCGTTCAGGCCGAGAAACACGCCGCCATTGACCTTGCTCGGATCGAGCTTTTCGCGAAGCATGTCGAAGGCGCTTTTGGCAAAGAGATAGCCGATGCGGGCGAGCAGCGTGCGCGACATGGCGGCACGCAGATATTCGCCGATCTGCTTGGCGGTGCCTTCGGCGGTCTTCAGCGCGATATTACCGGAAAATCCTTCGGTGACGACGACGTCGACCGTGCCCTTGCCAAGGTCGTTCCCCTCGACGAAGCCGGAATATTCGAGCGAAGCGATGTTCGCCTCGCGCAACAGCCGGCCCGCCTCCTTGACCTCCTCCTGGCCCTTCATCTCCTCGACGCCGACGTTGAGTAGGCCGACCGTCGGACGTTCGAGCTCGAAAAGCGCGCGCGCCATGGCGCCGCCCATCAGGGCAAAATCCATCAGCTGCTGCGCATCGGCGCCGATCGTCGCCCCGACATCGAGCACGATGCTCTCACCCTTCAGCGTCGGCCAGATCGCGGCGATCGCAGGACGCTCGATATTGGCCATGGTCCGCAGACAGAACTTCGCCATCGCCATCAGCGCGCCGGTATTGCCGGCCGAGACAGCGACATCGGCGTCACCCGTCTTCACCGCCGCGATCGAGCGCCACATGGTGGAGATGTAGCGGCCACGGCGCAGCGCCTGGCTCGGCTTCTCATCCATGGCGACAGCAAGCTCGCAGTCGTGAAAGATCGATTTTTCCCTCAGCTTCGGAAACTTGGCGAGAACCGGATCGCACTGTTCCTTGAGACCATAGAGAACGAAGGAAATATCCGGATGCCGATCCAACGCCTTGGCGGCGCCGGGGATGACAACCTGGGGACCAAAATCGCCACCCATGAGGTCGAGAGATATTCTGATCACGCGTCCCTGATCCTTCTTTTCGCCGAGGGCGAAATTTCGGCCAAAATACCGGTTTTGGCGTCGCTTACAACTGAATTGTGTCAAATGCCAGAGGGGCTTCAGTCCTTTTTCCAGTCCTTGAGGGCTGCGAAAGCGGAGGGCTTTTTATCGTCCTCGCCGCTGTCTTCGACATGGCCGGCGAATTCGATTCCCTGCTTGCGCGGATAGGGATCGATCGCCAGAGCGGCGAATTCGGCAACCACCTCGCCGGCGTCGATCGTATCGCCGACAAAGTTTTCGGGCAGATCAGGACCATCGGGATCGAGCAGCATCTCGCCGGCGTCATTGCCGGCCTGGCGGGCAAGCTTGGAGCCCTCCGGCACGAAGATCTGCTCGAAGCTCTCGTCGATGGCGGATTCGACCGGCTCCAGCGTCACGACGCAGGACTGGACGATCTTCGCCTGCACGCGGCCCTTGATGCGCACGCCGTCGCGCTTCCAGCGGGCAATCTGCAGATCGGCGCTGAGATCGTCGACGGAGACGACGTTCCAGGTCCGGGCCAACGCCTTCAGTTCGCTGGCGTCGGCCTCGACATGGACCTCGACGGGGTTGGCCGAGATATGGCCGACCTTGACTTGATAGGAGAAGGGAACATCGTCCCGATCATTCTGCATCGTTTCCTCCTTCAGGTGACCGGTGGGCAGGTGACCGATGGGCAGGCGACCGGCGGCAACGTTGCCGAACCGGTGGCGATTACCTCTTCGGCAACGGCGGACAGATGCGATTCTGCGGCCATCATCCATCCGGCGAGACCGGACATATCGGCCGGCGCCGCGGTTTCGGGGTAAATATTGCGCTGAAGGGCAAGAGCGAGGGCTTCGGCATCGCCCGTGTCCATCGCCTTCGAATAGGCTTCGAGCCGGCCGTAAAACATACCGGCGAGCTTCTTCATGCGCTTCGGCACGCTGTTGTCGCCGATGCCGAGTTCGCGGATCGAATAGTCGATATCCTGGAAGAAAGCGTCGACGATCTCCTGGGCGATTTCCTGGCCGCTGGTGGCGGAAGCACGGGTGCGGCGAAAAAACAGAATCATGGCGATCGACAGCATCTCGAAACGGCCCATGACCGTATCCGGCACATTGAGCCGCTCGTAGAGTTCCGGCATGCGCGCGGCCGCCGCCAACGCCGCATATTGCCTGTCGACGATCGCCTGATTGTTGTTTTTCTTGCGGAAGAGCCCGAGGATCATTGTTTTTTCCGGAAATGCCTCATTCTTCATGCCGGCTGGCGTCTGGCCTTGTTGCATGATTTCGAAAGCTGGTTTACCGAAGCAGGCGCGAATTGCAATGCCGATCATGGCCAGTTTCGGGACGACGCCTTCGATGCGTCAGCGAAGCGAATTCGGGACATTCGACCCGGAATGGCCACAATGGTTTTGCAGGAGGAAAGCGTGCAAGGCCCCAAATGGCTGCTATCGACACTCACAGGGAGTAGATGTCGTTGAAGAAACGGTATTTCAAGTCTGACATGAAATTCTTCAGCAGTGCGGCCATTGCCCTCATAATTGCCTCCACTACCGCTCTCTCCGGTTGCCAGACCAGCACCGTTCTCAACGGCGGCTACGTCGCCGACCAGCAGTCGCTGAACCTCGTTCCGGAAGGCTCCAGCCGCGAGCAGGTGCTGCTTTCGCTCGGCACCCCGTCGACGACGGCGACCTTCGACGGCGAAGTCTTCTATTACATCTCGCAGCGGCGCACGCGTGCGGTCGCCTTCCAGAAACTGAAGGTCGTCGATCAGAGCGTTCTGGCGATCTATTTCGACAAGGACGGCGTCGTCAGCCGCCGCGCCAACTACACGCTGCAGGACGGCAAGGTGTTCGACACGATCGGACGCGTCACGCCGACCGGCGGCAAGGAACTCACCTTCCTGCAACAGATGCTTTCCGGCGGCAGCGCCGCGAGTGCTGCCCGCAGCCTGTTCGGCGGTGGCGCCGGCGGCACGCCGCAGAACCCAAGCAGCCTGCGCTGATCGGACACGCCTGATATGAAAAAACCGCCGGATCGCTCCGGCGGTTTTTTGTTGATAACCCTCGTCTTTTACCCAGCATATTCAGGCCGAGATTGCCGACACCGGCCCCTCATCCGGCTGCCGCCACCTTCTCCCCGTAAACGGGGCGAAGGGGATAGCCGCAACCTATCGGTTCCTCGCTCACCTCTCGTAGAGCACGTCCCCTCTCCCCGTAAAACGGGGAGAGGGTTAGGGTGAGGGGCAACCATCCGCGATGCGGCATCAACCAGCGAGAACGGCCAGCAGCAGCAGCGCGACGATGTTGGTGATCTTGATCGCCGGGTTGACGGCGGGGCCGGCGGTATCCTTGTAGGGATCGCCGACGGTATCGCCGGTGACGGAGGCCTTGTGCGCATCCGAACCCTTCATGTGACGCACGCCGTCCTTGTCGACGAAACCATCTTCGAAGCTCTTCTTGGCATTGTCCCAGGCGCCACCGCCCGATGTCATCGAGATGGCAACGAAGAGGCCGTTGATGATGACGCCGAGCAGCGATGCGCCGAGGGCAGCAAAGGCGGAGGCCTTGGAGCCGGAGATGAGAAGCACGCCGAAATAGACGACGATCGGCGCCAGCACCGGCAGCAGCGACGGCACGATCATCTCGCGGATGGCGGCCTTGGTCAGAAGGTCGACCGCCCTGCCGTAATCCGGCTTTTCCGTGCCCTGCATGATGCCGGGCTTTTCCTTGAACTGACGACGCACTTCCTCGACGATCGCGCCGGCCGCACGGCCGACGGCGGTCATCGCGATGCCGCCGAAGAGATAGGGAATGAGACCTCCGAAGATCAATCCCGCCACCACGTAAGGGTTGGAAAGATCGAAGGAAATTTCGCCGATGCCGGCAAAATAAGGGAACTTGTCACCATTCGCCGCAAAATATTTGAGGTCGTAGGAGTAGGCTGCGAAGAGAACCAGGGCGCCGAGACCGGCGGAACCGATGGCGTAGCCCTTGGTGACGGCCTTGGTCGTATTGCCGACAGCATCGAGCGCATCGGTCGATTTGCGCACTTCCGGCGGCAGATGCGACATTTCGGCGATACCGCCGGCATTGTCCGTCACCGGTCCGAAGGCGTCGAGTGCGACGATCATTCCGGCGATGCCGAGCATGGCCGTGACCGCAATGCCGGTGCCGAACAGGCCGCCGAGCTGATAGGTGGCGAGAATGCCGCCAACGATGACGATCGCCGGCAGTGCCGTCGATTCCAGTGAAACCGCCAGGCCCTGGATGACGTTGGTGCCGTGACCGGTGACCGAGGCCTGGGCGATCGAGACGACCGGGCGCTTGCCCGTGCCGGTATAATATTCAGTGATCACGACGATCAGCGCGGTGACGACGAGGCCAATGATGCCGCAGAAGAAGAGGTTCGCGCCTGATATGTCGGCGCCTCCGACGGAGCCGATCGATCCCCAGCCGATAGTGAGCGAGGTGGCAGCGCCAAGCCCGACGATCGACAGCAGGCCGGTGACGATGAGGCCCTTGTAGAGCGCGCCCATGATCGAGCCATTCGAGCCGAGCTTGACGAAGAAGGTGCCGATGATCGAGGTGATGATGCAGGCGCCGCAGATTGCCAGCGGATAGACCATCGCAGACTGGAGGATCGGCGCGCCGGCAAAGAAGATCGCGGCTAGAACCATGGTGGCGACGACCGAGACCGCATAGGTTTCGAAAAGATCGGCAGCCATGCCGGCGCAGTCGCCGACATTGTCGCCGACGTTATCGGCGATCGTTGCCGGGTTGCGCGGATCGTCTTCGGGAATGCCGGCTTCCACCTTACCGACCAGATCGCCGCCGACATCGGCGCCCTTGGTGAAGATGCCGCCGCCGAGACGGGCGAAGATCGAGATCAGCGACGCGCCGAAGCCGAGCGCCACCAGCGCATCGATGACTTCGCGCGAGCCGCTCTCATGGCCGAGCCCGATGGTCAAGACCGTATAGTAGATGGAAACTCCAAGCAGCGCCAAGCCAGCCACCAGCATGCCGGTGATCGCACCCGACTTGAAGGCGATGTCGAGGCCGGCGGAAAGGCTGACGGAAGCTGCCTGAGCGGTGCGCACATTGGCGCGGACGGAGACGTGCATGCCGATGAAACCGGCAGCACCGGAAAGCACGGCGCCAATCAGGAAGCCGATCGCGGCCTCGGCGGAAAGAAGCAGCCAGGCTAAAATGAAAACAACGACCCCGACAATGGCAATGGTTCTGTACTGGCGCGTCAGATAGGCTTGCGCACCTTCGCGGATATAGCCCGCGATCTCCTGCATGCGGCTGTTGCCCTGATCGGCGGCAAGCACCGACCGGGTTGCCCAGGCGGCATAAACCACCGAGAGCAGACCGCATGCGATTACGCATAAAAGAATCGTCATTTCGCTCTTTCCTCCCATAGGCCGGAGCTCACTCCTCCTCCGGCAGATACGCCGCCGAATCGCCTTCCTCTCCACAGAAATGCCACAGCTAAGCGGTGCGGAGATTGCTTGGTCGATCACGTGGCGTCAAGACCGCCACGGGCGAAAACCATTGCGGTACGAAGAAAGACGTAGGGGGATTGTTTGGCGGCTAATGACTTATTTCTTCGCCTCGCCGCGAACCTGCTTTGCGATGCGGTCGAGCACGGCGTTGACGAGCTTCGGCTCGTCGTCATCGAAGAAGGCCTGGGCGATCTCGACATATTCGGTGACGATGACCGCCACCGGAACGTCCTTGCGGTCGGCGATCTCGAAAACGCCGGCGCGCAGGATGGCGCGTACGGTGCTGTCGAGGCGCGACAAGGCCCAATCATCCTGCAGGGCTGCGGCAATCAATGGATCGAGACGGACCTGATCGCGCACGACGCCGGAGACGATGGAACGGAACCAGGCGGCATCGGCCTTCAGATAAGTCGCGCCATCGATTTCCTGGCCAAGACGGTGCGCCTCGTATTCGGCGACAATTTCCAGAACGCCGGTGCCGCCGACATCCATCTGATACAGTGCCTGAACGGCAGCAAGGCGGGCAGCGCCCCGCTGGTTTGCAGTCTTGACCGGCCGTTCCGTCTTGTCGTCGTTCATTCGCTATGCACCCAGTTTCTGCTTCAGCTCGATCATGGTCAGAGCTGCACGAGCGGCAAATCCGCCCTTATCCTTTTCCGAGCGGCGCACGCGCGCCCAGGCCTGTTGGTCGTTTTCGACGGTCAGGATGCCATTGCCGATGGCAAGGGATTCGCTGACCGCGAGATCCATCAAGGCGCGCGAGGATTCGTTCGACACGATATCGAAGTGATAGGTCTCGCCGCGAATGACCATGCCGAGGGCGACATATCCGTCATAATGCGTTCCGCCATTGTCGTCTCCATCAAGCGACATGGCAATCGCCGCCGGAATTTCCAGTGCGCCGGGAACGGTGACGACCTCGAAGGTGGCGCCGGCCTCCGTCAATGCGAAGGTCGCGCCTTCGAGCAGGGCGTCGGCCATGTCGTCGTAGAAGCGGGCCTCAACGATCAAAATATGGGGAGCGGTCTCTCTCGGCATGGTTCACCTTCGGTTGGCGGGACATTTACCCACTCGGCAGCCCGCGGTCAAAACATGCCTTCGTCCGAATGGCAAGCAATTTCGCCGATGCCGCAATGGGAAAGAGGAAATATCTGCAAGGGGATAGCCTCGCCCTGTCTGCACAGCTGGGCAAGCCTCTGAAATCAGCCTTCCCGGACGCCCGGAAAGCGGCAATTCGAAGGCAGTTTTCATGAACAATTCTTAATGGATTTTCAGTGGCTTAACCCATTGAATCACGAATGGGAGAGTGCCAATTCGATGTCGTGACGCAGACGATCCCTGCAACGACAGTCGACCGTCAAAGCAGATGAAAGGATACCATCATGAACCGCGTTGTCACCATCACTATCGCTGCTGCCCTCTCTTCCATCGCGTTTGCCGGCGTCAGCCGGGCAGAAAGCCTTGGGATGAACACGGCCCAGGGCATCGAGCAGACACTCAGGACCTTCCACGGCAATGATTTCAATGTCGAGCAGGTCTACAACTGGCGCAATCACGACGACGAGACGACCGGTCCCCGCTCGGCGCCGGAGCGTTCCGGCCAAGCCGTTCACGGCATCCAGGCCTCGATCGACGCCAACAGGTCGCTGGCCCACCGGCTCAACACCGAAGGCGTCGACGTCCACAACATCGTCAACGCCGAGCAGGCAGCCGACGGAAGCTTGACCTTCTACGTCCGCTGACGCTCCAGCGCATACCCCCGAAAATCGGAACGATCTTCGGGGGTATGCGTGGGTTGAAGTGATCGAGCGTCCTTATCGCGTCCTATTCGACGCACGGCGCTCAAAGCATGGGCGGCGGTCTCCTCTCCGCCCATGCTGGGGATATCTTACATAAGCATTGAATTTTCCTGGGATGACGGCTTCTCTTGCCGAAACAGGAGGACGTCATGGCAATGGAATCGAAGGCGGTGATCAATACCGCCGATCTCAAGCTCGAGCACTGGACACAGGGCGAGCTCTATGAGAGCACCGACAAATCGTTCGGCGCGCTTCTCGGCCTGGCTGGTCTGGGCGTCAGCTACAACGAGGTACCGCCCGGCAAATCCGGCTGCCCCTTCCACAACCATCACGTCGAAGACGAGCTTTTCTATGTGATCGCCGGCACCGGCGAATACCGCTTCGGCGATGCACGCCATGCGATCAAGGCAGGCGACGTGCTCGGCGCGCCGGCGGGCGGGCCGGAAACGGCGCACCAGCTCATCAACACCGGCACGGCCACACTCGTCTATCTCGGCATCTCGACCATGGCGAAGACCGAGATCGTCGAATATCCCGATTCCGGAAAGTTCCTTGCCAAGACGAACTGGGACGGTACAGAAGCCAGGCGCTTCCGCCACGTCGGACGGCCGGAAGGCGACCTCGACTATTGGGACGGCGAGCCCGGCGCCTGAGGACGTGTTTTTGTCACAAGGACCCATCGTGATCGACATTCCGACCCTCGAAACGGCGCGGCTGACGCTTCGCCCTCACCGCCTCGATGATTTCGACGCGCATGCAGCGCTGTGGGCGGACGATAATGTCGTGCGCTTCATCACCGGCGTGCCGTCAACACGCGAGCAGAGCTGGAGCCGCATGCTGCGTGTCGCCGGTATGTGGCACCATATGGGCTTCGGCTTTCTGGCGATCGTGGAAAAGGACAGCGGCCGGTTCATCGGTGAAGCGGGCTTCCTCGAAGCCTGCCGCGAGATGGAACCCTCGATCGAGGGGACGATGGAGGTCGGCTGGGCGTTGATGCCTTCGGCGCACGGCCGCGGTTATGCCACCGAAGCGTTGACCGTCCTGATCGGCTGGGCGGAAACACATTTTCCCGAAAAACAAATGAGCTGCATCATCAGTCCCGAGAACCGGGCCTCGCTGCGGGTCGCAGCCAAGCTCGGCTTCCGGGAGACGGCGCGCACGCAGTACAACGGCGAGATCATTCAGTTTTCGCGTTAGGGAATTCCACCAAGCGGACAACATAGCGCGCGCCATTGCGCGCTTGCTGACATTTGCCGATATCGCCAACAGCAACAGCAAGTTTAAGCAAAAGGATATCGACGACCTCACCTTTCGGCACCCGACTTCATCCCCGGATGGGTCCGGACTTCGCACCTGCTACGCGCAAGGAACGCGCTTTAGAGTCGCTGACAAGAGGCAGAAACGCTTGGAATCCTGACGTCCGCCACCTTGACACAATTAAGCGTTGACGGGCGAGCCGCGTGGTAATTGCAGCCGGCAGAAACTCCCCATCCATAAGAGGCTGATCACAAATATGACCATTTTCATTGTTTGCCACAAGGATTTGCCGAGCTACCCTCCTCCCGAGGGCTCGAAAATCATATGGCTCAATTCTAAACCTCCTTTGGAAAACAAAGGAATGGATGTCATCGCCGGTTATGATTTTTTCAGCGAACCGGAGGAGCTTCACGCGAAATTGTCAGGATCGTTGGGAACGATCGTAATCGCGAAAGTCGTTTCCGAGGAATCAGCAAAGCCTCGCAACATTACTATCTGGCAGTATCGTAAATTTTTAACACGACTGAAAATCGGAACACCGAATCCCGAATATCCCGGAATGAATACAACGACTTCAGAGGAAGTAGGAATCACAAGACCGGAGAATCCGGCGCTTTTTACAGAAAGCTTCTTCTTACCTCGGCCGTTAAACCTCCATAACATTTCTCAACACTATGCTCGCTTCCACAATATTGTTGACTTCCTGAGATATACAGCGTTTTCGATCGAAGCAAACACTTTAACGCAAGCCGAAGCTTTGCATTTTTTTAATTCCAGCACTTTCGTTCCTGGAGGCATTGAACTCGGCACGTATCCGACGGACTGGTGGCTCGATACTTTTGTGCGCCTTGTGGCGCCGTCTTTTGAATTTGCGAAACGATATCAACCGTTTCAAGCCGAAGACCCCGTGCAGAAACGTGCGATCTCATTCTGCCAGGAGCGTCTGGGAAGCTATCTTCTCATCAAACGCATAGCCGAACTCTATGGCAATAGCTTACCTGGGTCCTTGTTCGGAGAAATAGCTACCGTATCGAATGATGGGGTCTATAAAAGCGGCGTATAAACCGAGGCGGCCCAATTCCAAACGTAACATCGCAACTCTTTGCGATACCGGCAGCAGAAGCGGCTGAGCCAATAAAGCTGGCTAGACAAAACTGACCACGGATAGCCGAGCTCCCACACCCCCTCAGGCTGATCAGCGAAAGTTCTGCGAACAGTGTGGCGCAAGCTTCACCTCAAATAATAGGCACCAAACAGGCTCGAGTTGCCGTTCTGCGGATTCCCATGCAGACGGCAGCCTTCGCGAAGGACAATACCTTGACGATCAATCAGCCCATTTCTTCTTTGCCGGCCGGTCTTCCTGATCTGGCGCTTCTCACGGAGAAGGCTGCCGGCACTGGATCCGTCATTATCTATCAGCCTTATCTCGATCCTTCGCAGCGCAGCCAGCTCAATGCGGCCGCCATGCCACTCGACATCTCGTTCAATACGCAGGCTACGACCCGCGAATATGAACTCTTCCTCACCCTGCATCAGCATCATGAGGCGATCGGCCTCGGTGACGACGTGTTTTGGGGGCTGCTCTCCAGCAAATTCGAGATGAAGTCGGTGACGAGCTTTCCGTCCTTTGTCACGGAGGCGGAGAAGTCTAGGGCAGAAGGTGCGGACGCCTATCTTTACAATCCGCTGATCGGCCACGCGGCGATCTACAGCAACGTCTGGGAACATTCACTGCTTGGCGGTCACCCCGGCATGGAACCGATCTTTCTGCATATTCAGGAGCTTGGCTACCCAATCGCGCCGCCGCAGGACAAGACCGCCTTCATGTTCTGCAACTATTTCTGCGGCAACCGGAAATTCTGGTCCGGGTATTTCGCCTTTTGCGAACGCATTCTCGAATCGCTGGAAAACCAAGCGTGCGCCGGCACGGCGGCGGGCGCCGCCTATGCCGGTTCGGCTCACTATTCACGTGATGCCAACGCGAAGATGCGCCCTTTCGTGATCGAACGTCTGCTCGGGCTTTATGTCCAGCATGCTGCCGCCGCCGGATTGAAGATCGCCGCCTTCGTGCCGGCGCCTGCCGATTTCGAATGGAAGTTCGGCGTCCGCCTCGGCCGGATGCTGCATGGTCTCTTTGCCGCCAAGGAAGCTTTTCTGCGGAGCCGTGACGAGGCTCTCCTGACCTCGTGGCAGCAAGGCCGCCAGCCGCTCATCAAGCAGCCGCACCTTATCTGGGGGGCTGATGATCCGCCCGGCTGGATGCCGCGCGGCCAATTTATCGGCGGCCGCGAATTGATGCGCGCCTATGCCCAGCAGGCGTCAGGCGCTTCCCCGGTACCGCGGCAGCCGGTGCGGACGGAAAGGCCCGCTATACCAGCCGCGCCGAAGATCGAGCAGCCGCTCGGCAACCTCTTGCAGCCCTTTGCCGGCGGATGGCAGGCACACAGGGACCGTCATTGCATCTGGATCGTGACGCCCGACAATTACACTCACAGCCACGCCTTCGACGAAGTCGCGCTTGGCCTGCAGGGGGCCTTCGAGGAACTCGGCGGCTCGGCTCCGATCACCCGGGACATGAACGCATTCGCTGACCGTGCGCCGATCATCTATGGCGGCAATCTTCTCCCCGCCGAAATCGTCAGCCATCTGCCGAAGGACAGCGTCGTCATCAATCTCGAGCAGGTGTCCGCAGAAAGCATCTGGATCAATTCGCGCTATACCTCGATCCTGAAGTCGCTTCCGGTTCTCGACTACAGCCCGCGCAACCGGGAAAATCTCGCCGCCAAGGGCATTGATCACGCCGGCGTGCTCGAAATCGGCTATAGCCGCTGCCTCAGTCAGATACAGCACGCCGCCGTCAAAGATATCGACGTGCTCTTCTACGGCTCGATGAACGAACGCCGCCACCATATTCTGAAGACGCTGAAGGATGGCGGGCTCAAGGTCGCGCACCTCTTCAACATCTATGGCGCGGAACGCGATGCGGCGATTGCCCGCGCCAAGATCGTGATCAACATCCATCATTATGCGAGCGGCGTCTTCGAGATCGTCCGCATTTCCTACCTGCTCGCCAATCGCGTTTGCGTGCTGACGGAAGGCGACATCGGCGATCCTGACCTCCAGCCCTTCATCGGCGGCTTGGCAATTGAGCCCTATGACGACATGATCGAGCGCTGCTACAAGCTGATTGCAGATGCCGACGAGCGCGATGCCATTGCCGCGACAGGCCTTGCGGCCATGCGGAGCCGGTCGCAGGCGGACATGCTGATGAGCGTCATGAAGGCGGGCGCCTGATGAAGGCCGCAGAAAAGGTACGTCATGCGCATTGAGACCGCGGCCATAGAGGGCATCGTTGCAATCACGCCGCCACGCTTCGGCGATCACCGCGGCTACTTCTCCGAGGTATTCAAGGATGCCTGGTTCCGGGAAAATGTGGCCGACGTCACGTTCATCCAGGACAATGAATCGCTTTCGGCACAGATCGGAACCGTCCGAGGGCTGCATTTCCAGATACCGCCCTTCGCACAGGGCAAGCTGGTGCGCTGCCTTGCCGGCCGGATCATGGATGTCGTCGTCGATATCCGCGAGGGATCACCGAGCTTCGGCAAATGGCTCTCTCAGGAACTCTCGCCGGAAACCGGCAAGCAGCTCTGGATACCGGCCGGTTTCGCACACGGATTCGCAACGATCGAGCCGAACAGCGTCATCAGCTACAAGGTAACCGCACCCTACAGCCCGCAGCATGATCGGGGCATCGCGTGGAACGATCCGATGATCGGCATTCGCTGGCCCTTCGATGAGAGAGACATGGTATCGTCCGACAAGGACAAGACGCTGCCGCGGCTCGCCGATCTGCCTGGCCATTTTTCCTATTCAACACAGCAACCCAAGGATTGATCGACGATGCGCATCCTGGTCACGGGCGGAGCGGGCTTCATCGGATCGGCATTGGTGCGTCATCTCGTCAGCGAGATCGGCGCCGAGGTGCTGAATGTCGACACGCTGACCTATGCCGGCAATCTGGCGTCACTGAAATCCGTCGACTCGGCACCGAACTATCAGTTTCTGCGCGCCGACATCTGCGACCGCGCCGGGATGCAGGAAGCATTCGCGTCCTTCCGCCCTGATATCGTCATGCATCTCGCGGCCGAGAGCCATGTCGACCGGTCGATCTTGGGCGCGGCCGATTTCATTCAGACCAACATCATAGGCACATTCAGCCTGCTGGATACCGCACGGCACTATTGGGATGGACTTGACGCTCGCCGCAAGAGCGCTTTCCGCTTTCTGCATGTCTCGACCGACGAGGTCTACGGCTCGCTCGGCGACGAGGGCCTGTTCGAGGAGACGACGCCTTACGATCCGTCCTCGCCCTACTCTGCCTCAAAGGCCGCGAGCGACCATCTGGCGATTGCCTGGCACCGAACCTACGGCCTGCCCGTCGTCGTCTCGAATTGCTCCAATAATTACGGCCCGTTCCATTTCCCCGAAAAGCTCATTCCGCTGATGATCCTGAACGCACTGGAAGGCAAGCCTCTTCCGGTTTACGGCAATGGCGCGAATGTCCGCGACTGGCTCTATGTCGAAGACCACGCCCGCGCGCTCTTCACGATCGCATCCAGAGGGCGCCCCGGTGAAAAATACAATGTGGGCGGCCGCAATGAGCGCAGGAACATCGATGTCGTTCATCGCATCTGCGCTATTCTCGACGGCGTCTACAGCGACAAGGGACCGCATGCGCGTCTGATCACCAACGTCACGGACCGCCCCGGACACGACGCACGCTATGCGATCGATGCCTCCAAACTCGAAAGCGAACTTGGCTGGAAGGCGCAAGAGACCTTCGAAACGGGGATCGAGAAGACCGTGCACTGGTACCTGGAAAACGAATGGTGGTGGAGGCCGTTGCGCGAAAACGTCTACTCCGGCGAACGCCTCGGCGTTTTCAAGGGACGATAAGCGATGCGCATTGCCGTCACCGGCAAACAGGGCCAGGTCGTTCAGTCGCTGCTCAGACGTGGCGCCGAAATGGGCGTCGAAATCAGCGCGGTCGGGCGCCCGGAAATAGACCTCGCGGATCCTGCAAGCATCGCAGCCGCCTTCTCGGCTCTGCGGCCGGATGTGATCGTCTCCGCCGCCGCCTATACGGCGGTCGACAAGGCCGAGAGCGAGGCCGAGCTTGCTTTTTCCGTCAACGCGGCGGGCGCCGGGGCGGTTGCCGAGGCTGCCGCCCGGATCGGGGCGCCGGTCATCCACATTTCGACCGACTACGTCTTCAGCGGCGACAAAGCCTCCGCCTATTCCGAAGAGGATGCGACGGCGCCGATCTCCGTCTATGGGCGTTCGAAGCTCGCGGGCGAGAAGGCCGTCGCGGCGGTGAACCCGAACCATGTCATCTTGCGCACCGCCTGGGTCTATTCGCCCTTTGGCACCAATTTCCTGAAAACGATGCTGCGGCTTTCCGAGACGCGCGATCATCTTCGCGTTGTCGCCGATCAGATAGGATGCCCGACCTCGGCACTCGACATCGCCGACGCGATTCTTGCGATCGCATCCCGTATCGTAGCGGACCCTGAGCCATCGCTCCGCGGCACGTTTCACCTGACCGGCGGCGGCGAAGCAAGCTGGGCGGACTTCGCCGAAGAGATATTCACGGAGCTTTCCAAATCCGCCGGCAGAAACGTCGGCGTCGAGCGCATCCCGACGGCGGACTATCCGACACCGGCGAAGCGTCCCGCCAATTCACGTCTCAACGGTGACAAGCTCGCCAGAACATATGGAATCCGGCTCCCGGAGTGGAAGCAGTCCATGACGGTCGTCATGCAAGACCTTTTGAATAAGGGTCTTTAAGGAGATGGCATGAAGGGAATTATTCTCGCCGGCGGCACGGGCACGCGTCTGCATCCGATCACGCAGGCCGTCTCGAAACAGTTGATGCCGGTCTACGACAAGCCGATGATCTACTATCCACTGACGACGCTCATGCTCGCAGGCATCAGGGAGTTGCTGATCATCACCACGCCTCACGACGTCGAAGCCTTCAAGCGCCTTCTCGGCGACGGCTCGCAATGGGGAATTTCGCTGACCTATGCCGTACAGCCGAGCCCGGACGGCCTCGCCCAGGCCTTCATCATCGGCGCCGACTTCGTGCACGGCGACAGCTCGGCACTCGTTCTCGGCGACAACATCTTCTACGGGCACGGACTGCCGGAAATCATGAAATCCGGCACGAGTCGGCGGGAAGGCGCGACCGTATTCGCCTATCACGTCACCGATCCGGAACGCTATGGCGTTGTCGGCTTTGACGAAAAGATGAATGCGCTGTCGATCGAGGAGAAGCCGAAGGAGCCAAAATCGAACTGGGCGGTGACCGGGCTCTATTTCTACGACCAGCAGGTGGTCGATATCGCCGCCAACCTGAAGCCGTCACCACGCGGTGAATTGGAAATCACCGACGTCAACCGCACCTATCTCGAGCGCGGCCAGCTTTTCGTGGAGCTGATGGGCCGGGGCTATGCCTGGCTCGACACCGGCACGCCGGACAGCCTGCACGATGCCGCAGGTTTTGTCAGCACGCTGGAGAAACGCCAGGGCTTCAAGATCGCCTGCCCCGAAGAAGTCGCATGGCGCATGGGTTACATCTCGCAGAACGACCTTGCCAAGCTCGCGGAGGAGCTCGGCAAGAGCGCCTACGGCCAGTATCTGACGAAGCTGTCCCCGGCTTGGTGAGCTATCGGGCCGGCGCCGCGTCGCAGACGTGCAGTTGGATGCGTCGACGAGCGCCTGATGATGTTCCGTGCCCAGCATGCCGGCCGTGATGTAACCCTGAAAACCGGTACAGGTTTGCGATTCAGGTGCTCGGGAATTCGGCCAGCCGGGCGGCGTAACGCGCCATGGTGTCGACTTCGAAATTGACGAAATCGCCGGCCCTGCGATCGCCCCAGGTGGTGACCTCGAGCGTGTGGCGGATGAGCAGCACGTCGAAATCCGTGCCGTCGACGGCATTGACCGTCAGCGAGGTGCCGTCGAGTGCGATCGAACCCTTGGGGGCGACGAATTTCGCCAGATGTTCGGGCGCGCGCAGGCGGTAGCGTGTGGCGTCGCCCTCTGCTGTCACCGAGAGAATTTCCGCCTTGCCGTCGACATGGCCGGAAACGATGTGACCGCCGAGTTCATCGCCGATCTTCAGCGACCGTTCGAGATTGATGCGGCTACCCTCCTGCCAGGTACCGATCGTCGTCAGCCGCAGCGCCTCTTCCCAGGCCTCGACCTCGAACCAGCGGCCGTTGCTGCCCTCCTGCGGCAGGCCGGTGACGGTGAGGCAGATGCCGGAGTGAGAGATGGATGCGCCCATATCGATGGTCGCCGGGTCGTAACTCGTCGCAACGCGGAGCTTGATGCCCTCCTTCAGCGGCGAAACGGATTCAATCGTACCGATATCGGTGACTATTCCGGTGAACATCAAAGCCCTCTTTCGTATTCGTCCAGGCGATCGTCGCCGAACATCAGCGTGCCCGTATGGGCAAAACCCGATGGTATGTCGGTTGCATCAAGCGGGGATTCAATACCGCGCTCGCCGATGACGACAGGCGCCTGATAAAGCTGGATGCGGTCGACGAGGCCAGCGTTGAGGAACAGCCGCGCGGTCTTTGCGCCGCCCTCGACCAGCAGCGAGGAAATACCGCGCGTCACAAGCGCCGGCAGCAGGACTTCCGGATGATAGGGATTGCAGTAGAGCACCTCGACGCCGGCGGCTTCGAGGGCTGCGCGGCGGGAGTCCATGTCTCTGGCGTCCGCGGGTGCGTTACCCCCCTCTGCCCTGCCGGGCATCTCCCCCATAAGGGGGGAGATCGGATCGGGGTTAGCCCCTTGCCCTGCGTCTTGCCTCAAGGCGAAACCATCACCATCGGAAACTAGGGAATTCGGATCGCGCCTCTTGCCGATCTCCCCACCTGTGGGGGAGATGCCCGGCAGGGCAGAGGGGGGTAAACCCTCCGCCTCCAACAACGACACTTCCTCGCTCGCCACTACGATGACCGGCACCTCACGCGCCGTCATGACGAGCTTGCTCGTCAGCGGCAATGCCAGAAAGGGATCAAGCACGATGCGGATCGGCGATTGCGATTCAAGACCTGATGCCCGCACCGTCAGCAGCGGATCATCCGCAATCGCGGTACCGATGCCGACGAGGATCGCATCGGTTTCGACGCGCAGCGCCTGCACCTGGGCGCGAGCCTCCGGGCCTGTTATCGCCACCTGCCCCTCCCCTTCGCGGCCGATCATGCCATCGGCGGAAACAGCAAGCTTGAGAGTCACATAGGGCCGGTTCTTCGACTGGCGAGTGAGATAGGCGGCAAGCGAGTGCCGGCCCTCGGCCTCCAGCACGCCGGTATCCACCTCTATGCCGGCTTCGCGCAGCATGGCGATGCCGCGGCCCGAGACCCGCGGATCGGGATCGGTGACGCTGATCACGACGCGGGCAACGCCATAGGCGATCAGCGCCTCGGAACAGGGCGGCGTCTTGCCGTGATGCGAGCAAGGTTCGAGCGTCACATAGGCAGTGGCGCCGCGGGCGAGCGCGCCGGCTTCAGCGAGTGCCTGCGTCTCGGCATGCGGGCGGCCACCGACAGCCGTCACCGCACGGCCGACGATGACGCCATCCTTGACGATCAGGCAGCCGACCGAAGGATTGGTGGCAGTGCGGCCAAGATGCCAGCGCGACAGGCGGATCGCCGCCGCCATGAAACGTTCGTCATGCGGCGTGATGCTCATGGCTCACCTGTCCAGCGGGTCGCGGGCGATCTTGGCGTTGATTTCGGAAATGACCTTCTCGAAATCCTCGGCAAGCGAGAAATCCCGGTAGACGGAGGCATAGCGCACGAAGCCGACATCATCGAGGCTCTTCATGGCTTCCAGCACCTGCAGGCCGATCTGCTCGGACGAAATCTCGGTCTCGCCGGAGCTTTCAAGCCGGCGGACGATGCCGGAAACGGCGCGCTCGATGCGATCACGCTCGACCGGGCGCTTACGCAACGCCACTTCGAAGGAGCGCACCAGCTTATCGCGGTCGAAGGGCACCTTGCGGCCGGTCTTCTTGATGACCATCAGCTCGCGCAGTTGCACACGCTCGAACGTGGTGAAGCGGCCGCCGCAATCCGGACAGATACGCCGCCGGCGGATGGACGTGTTGTCCTCCGCCGGGCGCGAATCCTTGACCTGAGTATCTTCCGAACCGCAATAGGGGCAGCGCATCCCTACTCCTTATCCCATGTAGCCGTACATGGGGAAGCGGTCGGTGAGGCTGACCACCTTGCCGCGCACGGCGGCTTCGACCGCGGCGTTGCCTTCATCGGAATTGGCGACCTTCAGACCGTCGAGAACCTCGACGATCAGATTGCCGATCTCGCGGAATTCCGCTTCCTTGAAGCCGCGGGTCGTGCCGGCCGGTGCGCCTAAGCGCACGCCCGAGGTGACGAAGGGCTTTTCCGGATCGAAGGGAATGCCGTTCTTGTTGCAGGTGACGTAGGCGCGGCCAAGCGCTGCCTCGGCGCGCTTGCCGGTGGCGTTCTTCTTGCGCAGGTCGACCAGCATCAGATGATTATCGGTGCCGCCGGAGACGACGTCGAGGCCGCCCGATATCAGCGTTTCGGCAAGCGCCTTAGCGTTCTTGACCACCTGGGCGGCATAATCCTTGAATTCCGGCTGCAGCGCCTCGCCGAATGCGACAGCCTTGGCGGCGATGATGTGCATCAGCGGGCCGCCCTGCAGACCCGGGAAGACGGCCGAATTGAACTTCTTCGCCAGATCCTCGTCATTCGTCAGGATGACGCCGCCGCGCGGGCCGCGCAACGACTTGTGGGTCGTCGTCGTCGCGACATGGCAATGCGGGAACGGCGACGGATGAACGCCACCGGCGACAAGGCCGGCGATGTGGGCCATGTCAACCATGAGGTAGGCGCCAACCGAATCGGCGATCTCGCGGAAGCGCTTCCAGTCCCAGATGCGGGAATAGGCAGTGCCGCCGGCGATGATGAGCTTCGGCTTGGTTTCCTCGGCCTTGCGGGCGACTTCATCCATGTCGAGCAGGTTGTCGCCTTCGCGCACGCCGTAGGAGACGACGTTGAACCACTTGCCGGACATGTTGACCGGCGAACCGTGCGTGAGATGGCCGCCCGAATTCAGGTCGAGACCCATGAAGGTGTCACCCGGCTGCAGCAGCGCGAGGAACACGGCCTGGTTCATCTGTGAACCGGAATTCGGCTGGACGTTGGCGAAATTGACACCGAACAGCTTCTTGGCGCGCTCGATCGCCAGCTCCTCGGCGATATCGACGAACTGGCAGCCGCCGTAATAACGCTTGCCGGGATAACCCTCGGCATATTTGTTGGTCATGATGGAGCCCTGGGCTTCCAGCACGGCGCGGGAGACGATGTTCTCAGAAGCAATCAGTTCGATCTCGTGCCGTTGGCGACCGAGTTCCTTTCCGATCGCGCCGAAAATGTCCGGATCGACGTCCGCAAGCGAGCGATTGAAGAAGGATTCGGTGGAAGCATTGGTCATCGGCGGGCTCCTCAACTGGAATGCGCTGAGGTATTAGCCTTCCGCCGTGGCGAGAGCAATACGGAGAACGACATTTGCTGAGCAAAGCGCGCGCTCGGGCTCTTTTACAGCAGCGTCGCGCCAAGGACTGTCGACCACCTTACGGAGCGTCTTTCCCAATAAAAAACCGCGCCGGAAAGCGCGGTTTCAAATCACTGTGGGTAGAGGCTGCCGCTTACTGGACCGGCTGTTCGATGCCGGTGGTCGTGTCCAGAGCCAGTTCGGCATTGCCGTCGAGCTGGTAGATGTCGTCGCGGAACTGGACGATGCCATCGGGCATGCCCCAGGCAGAGATGTAGACGAAATAGACAGGAACTTCCGAGCCGAGCGTGATCGGCGTGTTGACGCGGGTGGCGATGACCTGCTCCATCTGCTGGCGGTTCCAGCCGGGCGTCTCCCGAAGCAGCCAGTTCGTCAGGTCGCGCACGTTCTGGACGCGAACGCAGCCGGACGATTCGAAGCGCATCAGCTTGTTGAACAGGCCCTGCTGCGGCGTGTCGTGCATGTACTCGCCGTTCTTGTTGTGAAAGTTGATCTTCGTCGACGCCATGGCGTTGGTCTTGCCCGGATCCTGACGGAACATCAGGTTCGGCGCCTCGCCGTTCCAGTCGATGGTCTCGGGGGCGACCTCGTTGCCCTTGCCGTCGAGCAGACGAATGGCGTTCTTTTCGAGATAGGTCGGGTCCTTGCGCATCAGCGGCACAATGTCCTTCTCGACGATCGAGCGCGGCGCAGTCCAGTAGGGATTGAGGATGACCTCGTAGACCTTCGAGTTGACGATATGCGTCGGGCGGCTGATACGGCCGACGACGGCGGCGTGACGCGTCGCGACACTGCCGTCTTCAACAGCCTCCACATAGGCGGCCGGAATGTTGACCATCAGGTGACGGCGGCCCAAGTCTTCAGGGAAGGTCTGCAGACGGATGACATTGGTGTTCAGCTGCTGCAGGCGGACATCGGCGGGGATGTTCATCGCCTTCAGCGTGAATTCGCCGAGAACGCCATCGGCCGGCAGGCCGTGACGCGCCTGGAAACGCTTGACGGCGCCGTCGACATAGGAATCGAAGGCGTTGGAGAGGCCTGCCTCGCGCGGCAGATCGCCGGTGATCGCAAGGCGCTGGCGCAGCGCCTGGACGGCGGGAGAGCTGACGCCGAGCTGCAGACGCTGGTCACCGGGATTGACCTCAGGCCAGCCGCCGGCTGCGGCGATCTGCTGATACTGCATGATTGCCTGCTGCGCGCTCGCGACCGATTGGGGCCCAAGGATCGGCGTGTTGGAAACCATGGCGGTCGCCGTGCGCGACGCCGCCTTGGCGTCAAACTGGTCGTCCCAGTTGCCGCGGCGCGGCGCGTTGATCAGCGTATCGAGCGCCGATTGCGCGAATGCCGGCGCGGCGATCGCGCTGGCGCCAACCGTTGCCGCGGACGCAAGGAAGGCGCGGCGCGAGAGAGCTTCAATTCCGTTTTTCTTCGACATAGTCCCAACCACTGAATGCCGCTATAAAGAGAACCCGCGGCCTTTTGCGATATCACTGCGCTTTAACGCAGATCCCAGTCCATTCGTTGTCCCGGCGCACCGAAAAATTCCGCTTGCCCCATCACAAGATTGCGATGCGGCAGCCTGAACAGTCCTGATCGGTCTATTGAAAGCGCCGGTTGTTAAGCCTTCCGCTGCCACACCAATATGGCCAATTCGTGTTGCCGGGCCGAAAGACGGACTTGCCGACTGCCGGAAACAGGACGCAGCGAACCATATGACGGGGTAAAGCGTGCCGGTTAATAACGGCTAAAAAACGGCTTGAATACCGGGCTTTGCGCTTGCCTGCCTTGCGTTGCAAAGATGCCACGCGAGAGCAAACGGCAAAACCGGACGCGCAGGGACGCATCCAGTTTTGGCCAACCCTGGAAGGAGGTCAGGGGTCTCAGAGGCGATACAAGATCTGGTCGTTCCAGAAACGATCCAGACGCTGGAGCAGTTTGTTCATCTGCGTGAACTCGTCGGTGCCGATGCCGCCGACCTTGTCGATCGAGGCGATGTGGCGTTCGTAGAGCTTGGCCACCGTTTCGGCGATGTCCTGGCCGGTTTCGGTCAGGCTGATGCGGACCGAGCGGCGGTCGATGCGCGAGCGCTGGTGGTTGATGAAACCGAGATCGACCAGCTTCTTGACGTTGTAGGAGACGTTGGAGCCGAGATAGTAGCCACGCGAGCGCAGCTCGCCGGCGGTCAGCTCGGAATTACCGATGTTGAAAAGGAGCAGCGCCTGGATGGCGTTGACGTCGCTGCGACCCTGGCGGTCGAATTCGTCCTTGATGACGTCGAGAAGACGACGGTGCAGACGTTCAACGAGATGAAGGGATTCCATGTAAAGATCACGGATGTCGTGGTCCTGCTGGTCACGGAAGGTCGATACCGCCTGTGGCTTGATTTTCGTGTTCATATTGACTGCCTCACTGTTTGTTTGGCGGTGTGTTTTCTTCCCGCCTTGAGTGAGACCCTATCGAATACATATAAAATTCGACTTAAACCGCAGGCTTAACGGAGCCTTACCGGTAACTCCACGTTGTCTCAAGGTAAATCAACACTTACCTGGCGGCGATGCCGGCGCTTTTCCAGCCAGAGCAGCAGGCGGAAAATCAAGTAGACCACGGCGACGATGACATGCAGCAGGATGATCAGTTGATTAGGGCCGAAAATATCCGGCAGCAGGCCATACATGAGGATCTGCCCGCCAGCGGCCAGCACCCAGATGACCGGTCCCCAGGAGACGGTGAGCCAGAGGCCGAGGGAGGCGACGGGGAAGAGCACGGCGAGGCTGGTGCTCGCCACCTTCCATGGCAGGCTCAAAAGATCGAAGCGGCCGGCGCCGACCAGCGAATAGCCGACGAGCATCGCCCAATATTGCAGGCCGAACCAGAAGCAGGACAAGGCAACCAGCCTCAGGAAGAGAATGAAGAGGATATCCGCCAGTGTGCGTTTCGGTATCGTCGGGGATTCGGTTTCCATAGCGCAGACATCGGTTTGAGGTTGCATCTTCATAAAGAACGCCGCGGGTCTGACAAGACGCGCTGGAGAACGCTTTATCACTTTGAGTTTGCGCATACCCCCGAAAAATCGATTCCGATTATCGGCATCATGCGCCAGAGGTTCTTCCGCCGCGGCCAATCGTCCGGTTTGGATTTTCCTGACGCCATGATAATGAGCGCTCCGATAAATGGAATGGGCCAGGGATAGATATCATGCAGGATAGGACTCATCTCGTCGACGACATCACCGGCCATCGCCGCATGCGGCGCAACCGCAAGGCGGATTGGACGCGCCGGCTGGTGCAGGAGAACCGGCTGACGGTCGACGACCTGATCTGGCCGATCTTCATCGTGCCGGGTTCCGGCATCGTCGATCCGATCGCTGCCATGCCCGGCGTCAACCGCATGAGCATCGACAAGGCCGTCGAAGCCGCGCGCGAAGCGGCCGGCCTCGGCATTCCCGCACTCGCCACCTTTCCGAATATCGAGATGGAGCTGCGCGACGAGACCGGCTCGAACAGCCTCGAAGCCAACAATCTGATCAATCAGGCGACGGCGGCGATCAAGAAGGCGGTGCCCAATATTGGCATCATTACCGACGTCGCGCTCGATCCCTTCACCAGCCACGGCCATGACGGCATTCTCAGAGGCGGCGAGATCGTCAACGACGAAACGGTCGATCAGGTGGCGCGCGCCGCCGTGATGCAGGCAGATGCCGGCGCCGACATTATCGCGCCGTCGGAAATGATGGATGGACGCATCGGCGCGATCCGCATGGCACTCGATGCGGCCGGCCACCAGAGCGTCGGCATCATGAGCTATGCGACGAAATTCGCCTCCGCCTTCTACGGTCCCTATCGCGAGGCGATCTCGACGGGCGGTCTGCTGAAAGGCGACAAGAAGACCTATTATATCGACCCCGCCAACGGCACCGAGGCGATCCGCGACGCTGCCCTCGACGTCGAGGAAGGCGCCGACATGCTGATGGTCAAGCCCGGCCTGCCCTATCTCGATATCTGCTGGCGGATGAAGGAGGCTTTTGGCCTGCCGACCTTCGCCTACCAGGTTTCCGGCGAATATACCCAGATCAAGGCGGCAGCGATGAATGGCTGGATCGATGGCGAGCGGGCAATGCTCGAGACGCTGCTGTCGTTCAAGCGGGCAGGCTGCGACGGCGTCCTCACCTATTTCGCGGTCGAAGTGGCGAGGATTCTCAGCAAACGCTGATTCTGGCCGATCCGGCTAAAATCATCCGCACCCAGGGCAGATTATTGCATTTGGCCCTGCCGATACCATATCAGCGGCATCGCTTTTCCTGAGGAGATTGAGATGAGCTACAACCCCAATCCGCTTTATGCCGCACCGGAGGACTGGCGCGCCTATAGCGGCGTGTTGAGCCGCCGGGTCTTCGCCTTTATCCTCGACTACGTCATCGTGGCGCTGCTCTGCATTCCCGCGGCGATCGTTCTATTCTTCCTGTCGATCGTCACGCTGGGGCTTGGCTTCTTTCTCTACCCTGCCCTCTTCGTCATCGTCGCCGGCATTTACTTCGGCCTGACGGTGGGCGGGCCGAGCCAGGCCTCGCTCGGTATGCGCGCCATGGGGATCGCGATCGTGCGCGTCGATGGACGGCCGATGGATTTCATGACGGCGATCGTCCATCTGGCACTGTTCTGGATCCTCAACTCGGTGCTAACGCCGCTGATCCTGCTTGCCGGCCTGTTTATCGAGCGCAGCCGTCTCGTTCACGACTTGCTTGTGGGCACGGCGACGGTGCGCACAGCCTGAGACTTTGGCTGAGACCTTGGCTGAAACCCTAACTGCGATCTCGGGGGCGGAGACGAAATAAAGTCTCCGCCGTCTCTTTGTCGACGGGCGCCGGCGCTCCATATCTAAAATTAGAAGACTGATATGAAGGGCGAAACGCGCCCCGCTGTTGACGTTTTTTATTCTTAGGTCATGCTGTCAGGAAACGGCACGGTCTCGATAAGGAAATTTCCGCGACAAATGAATACGCAGACGACGCCATCCCCGCAGTTTTATCTGACGGCTCCGGCTGCGTGTCCGTACCTGCCGCATGAGATGGAGCGCAAGGTATTCACCCATCTGGTCGGCCCGCGCGCCGCCGAGATGAACGACATCCTGACGCAGGGCGGTTTCCGCCGCTCACAGAACATCGCTTATCGCCCGGCCTGCGAATCCTGTCGCGCCTGCGTTTCCGTGAGAATTCTCGCTCAGGAATTCGAACCGACCAAATCGATGAAGCGGGTGCTTGCCGCCAATTCCGACGTCATCGCCACCGAATTCGCGGCCCAGCCTTCCAGCGAGCAATATTCGCTCTTCCGGCGCTATCTCGATTTTCGCCACCAGCAGGGCGGCATGTCCGACATGACCGTGCTCGACTATGCAATCATGGTGGAAGACACGCATGTGAATACGAGGATCATCGAATATCGCCTGCGTGAGGAAGGCTCGGGACTGGAGCAGCGCCCGAAGGGCGAGCTGCTTGGCGCTGCGCTGACCGACACGATGAGCGACGGGTTGTCGATGGTCTATTCCTATTTTAATCCGGCGCTTGAGCGGCGTTCGCTCGGCACCTTCATGATTCTCGATCATGTCAGGCGCACGAAAGCGTTGGGACTGCCGCATGTCTACCTCGGCTACTGGGTTCAAGGGTCGCGGAAAATGGACTACAAGACGCGCTTCCAGCCGCAGGAGCATCTGACCCCGCGCGGCTGGGAACGCTTCGATCCCTCATCCATGCCCGAGAGCACCCACGACTGAATGTTCCCCACCGCTCTTTCCGACCATCGGAAGGGCCTGTTGCTGACGGCGATCGGCGGGCTGGCGCTTTCCGTGGATATCCCGCTGATGAGGCTCGCCGACGGCGAGCTGTGGTCGATCCTTGCCGTAAGAAGCATCGCGACCCTTGGCGTGACGCTTCTGGTTGCAACGGCGCTCAGGCTCGCCAAGGGGCGATGGCCAGTGCTCGTGCCGGGCTGGCCGGGCCTCGTCACCGGTCTGCTCTACGGGCTGACGACGGTGATCTTCCTTCTCGCCGTTTTCAACACGTCGACGGCCAATGTTGTTTTCATCGTCGCCTTCAACCCGATGTTCGCTGCGCTTCTTTCCTGGATTTTCCTCAAGGAGCGGCCGGCGCTGGCAACGCTGATCGCCATGGCCGCGATGATCTTCGGAGTCGGCCTGATCGTGCGGGACGGGCTTTCGGGCGGCCATCTCTTCGGCGATATCATGGCGCTGCTTACCGCCTTCATCATTGCCGCCGCCATCACCATCAGCCGCGCATCCCGCCGGGAGATGGGCTTCGTCTCGCTGCTTTCGACGGTGCTGCCGGCGGCAGTCGGCCTGATCTTAATCATGCCGGCAGGCGGTTTTTCGATCGATCATCCGGCCTGGATCCTCTTTAACGGTGCGGTGATGATGCCGCTTGCCTTCTGGTGTCTGGCGACCGGGCCGCGCTACCTCTCCGCGCCGGAGGTCGGCATGTTCTACCTGCTCGAAACCGTGCTCGCGCCGATCTGGGTCTGGCTGATCTTTGCGGAAACGCCAGCGCCGATGACGCTGATCGGTGGCGGCATCCTGGTGACGGCGATCGCAGCGCATTCCATCTGGATGGTGCGGAGGAAAAGCATCAGGCAAATGGCAGGATAAGATTGTCGCCGTTTCCTCATCATGTTATAACCACGTTATTACATTGAGGATGAAGCGATGAACGTCACGATCCGCAAGATCGGCAATTCCGAGGGGGTCATCATCCCCAAGGAAGCTCTCGACCGTCTTGGGTTGAAGGCCGGCGATTCCCTGGAATTGCAGATGGAAAACGGCGGTATCACGTTGAAACCGGCCGATGAGGATTTGTCCCGTCAGCTCGAGGCGGCGCGATATTTCATGGAAAAGTATAAGGTCGCCTTGAAAAAGCTGGCCGAATAATGGCCTTCAAATTTCTGACGAGAGCATTGGTCGAGAGCCTGCAGAAAATGCAGATCGAGCGCTTTGGCGGTCTGGCGGGACTGCGTGACGAAGGCGCCCTGGAATCTGCTCTCGGCCGGCCGATGCACAAGGCAAATTACGGCTGCGACGACGTCATCGAACTCGCCGCCGCCTATCTTTTCGGCCTTGCCCGCAACCATGCATTCGTCGACGGCAACAAGCGGATCGCGATCGTAACCGCCGGTGTGTTCCTTCTCGAAAATGGCTACGAGATCGAAACGACCGATGCCAATCTCTACGCCTTCGTTCTTGCCGTAGCCGCCGGCGAGATCGACGAAGAAGGTGCGACCCGCTTCCTGCGGGATTTCAGCATGCCGCTCAACCCGTCGCCTTGAACTGCTGCTGCTCCAGTTCCCTGCCCAGCCCTTCGACCACATGCGCCCAGCCCTTCCGGGTCTTTTCCTCGTGTTCGGCCCATTCGGCGCACATTTCATGGGTCAGCGTCAGACGGCTGCCGCTGCCGAGAGGTTCGATGTCGATCTCGACGCGGTCGCAGTTGTGATCGTGCTCCTCGACGGAAAAGCTGAAGACCATGCGTCGCGGGCGCTTCAGTTCCAGGAAGACACCCTGGTGAAAGGCGTCGCCGGTCGGGCGGCGGTCGACGACAAAGAATCGGCCGCCGACACGCGGATCGATATCGGCGCGGATGACATGACCGTCATCGGTCGCAAACAGGAAACGACGGGCGATTTCGGGGTTGAGCCAGGCGTCGTAGACGACAGTGGGCGGCGCTTTGTAGGTGTGACTGACATGCAATTTGATGGTGCTGGCGGGCATCGATTTTCCTCCTGTAAGGGCGCGCGCACTTCCCCAAGCGCACGGCCACGGCCATTCCGTCCGCCTTCGGAACCGGCCTTCTCTTATTTTTGGTAACAGGAGTGAGATAGAGAAGTTCCCGCGCCCGCCAAGAGCCGAACGCGGAAATTTTAGACCTCAGCCGGCGAATTTGCCGCTACGCGGAAAACCCTTCGGCACGGTGCGGCCGGCGGTAGCGCGGTCGGCCAGCCATTCGGCAAGTTCGTCCTTGTTCTTCGTGAATGTGCGGCCGGCGCTGTCTTCCCAGACGAGGCCGTCTGATATCGCGAAGCAGCGGACGTCGGAAATGCCGCCATCCTTGTAACGCTGCAGACGCACGCCTTTGCCGCGCGACATTTCCGGCACCTGCGCCAGCGGGAAGACCAGCAGTTTGCGGTTTTCGCCGACGACGGCGACATGGTCGCCGCTGACGGGCACGAGCAGCTGCGTTTCCTCAGGCAGCCCGACATTCATGATCTGCTTGCCCTTGCGCGTATTGGCGACCAGCTCGGCCTCCGGAACGACGAAGCCATTGCCGGCGGTCGAGACGATCAGCTGCTTGCGCGAGGGATCGTGGACGAAAGCGGTCAGCACCGCCTGATCATTATCCATATCGACGATAATGCGCAGCGGCTCGCCGTGACCGCGGCCGCCCGGCAGCTTGTCGCCGCCGAGCGTGAAGGCCTTGCCACCTGTGGTGACGATCAGGATCTTGTCCGTGGTTTGCGCCGGGAAGGCGATCTTCAAGCCGTCGCCTTCTTTGAAGGTCAGCGCCGCCGTATCGGCGATATGGCCCTTCAACGCGCGGATCCAGCCCTTTTCGGAAATGACGACGGTGATCGGTTCCTTCTCGATCATCGCCTGCTGGATTGCTTCCTCGTCGGTCTCGGGCGCGTCGGCAAACTGGGTGCGGCGGCGGCCGACCTCGGTCGCCTTGGCGAATTTCTTCTTCACTTCGCCGATTTCCCAGGCGACCGTCTGCCACTGCTTGTCGTCGGAGGAAAGCAGTACCTCGATCTCGCCCTTCTCCTTGGTGAGTTCGTCGAATTCCTTGCGGATCTCGAACTCTTCCAGCTTGCGCAAGGCGCGCAACCGCATATTGAGGATCGCCTCGACCTGATTGTCGGTCAGATCCCAGCGCGCCATCATCACCGGCTTCGGCTCGTCCTCCTCGCGGATTATGCGGATGACCTCATCGATGTTGAGGTAGGCGACCAGCAGGCCGCTGAGGATTTCGAGGCGTCTGTCGATCGCCGCCAGACGGAAGCGCGAACGGCGCTGCAGAACTTCGCGGCGGTGGTCCAGCCACTCCTTCAACACCTCGTTCAGCGCCATGACCCGCGGGATGCGGCCCATGGAGAGCACGTTCATGTTGAGCGGGAAGCGGCTTTCGAGCTCCGTCAGCTTGAACATCGATTCCATCAGGATCGTCGGATCGACGCTGCGGGTCTTCGGCACCAGCACGACACGGATGTCTTCGGCCGATTCGTCGCGGATATCTTCCAGCAGCGGCAGCTTGCGGGCGATCAGCAGCTCGGCGATCTTCTCGATCAGCCGCGATTTCTGCACCTGGAAGGGAATTTCGGTGATGACGATCTGGTAGCCGCCGCGGCCGAGATCTTCCGTCTGCCATTTCGCCCGGACGCGGAAACCGCCACGGCCGGTGCGGTAGCTCTCGATGATGCTGTCGCGGTTGTCGATGATGATGCCGCCGGTGGGGAAATCCGGGCCGGGAATGAATTCGACGAGCTTTTCGACGGTCGCATCGGGATGCTTGATCAGATACAGGGCGGCGTCGCAAAGCTCGTGGGCATTGTGCGACGGGATCGAGGTCGCCATGCCGACAGCGATGCCGGAGGAGCCGTTGGCGAGCAGATTCGGGAAGGCGCCGGGAAGGACGACCGGCTCGGAATTCGATTCGTCGTAAGTGTCGCGAAAATCGACGGCATCCTGATCGATGCCTTCGAGCAGCAGTTCGGAGACCGCCGTCATCTTCGATTCGGTGTAACGCATGGCGGCGGGGCTATCGCCGTCGATATTGCCGAAATTGCCCTGGCCGTTGACCAGCGTGTAGCGCTGCGAGAAATCCTGGGCGAGACGGGCAAGCGCATCGTAGATCGACTGGTCGCCGTGTGGATGGTAGTTACCCATCACCTCGCCGACGATCTTGGCGCATTTTCTGAAGGCCGAGTTCGGCCTCAGCCCCATCTCGTTCATCGCGTAGACGATGCGGCGATGGACAGGCTTCAGCCCGTCGCGCACGTCAGGCAGGGCGCGGTGCATGATGGTCGACAACGCATAGGCAAGGTAACGCTGCTCGAGCGCCGCCTTGAGGTCGACCGGCTGGATGTGATCGTCGTCTCCGCCTGAAGGCGGCAAAATCTCTTGTCCCATAGGTTCTGACTAGCCCAGAAGCGGCCGGCGGGCAAGGAATCCGGGCCATTGCAGCTGTGGATGAAGCTTGGGACCGACATCAAAGGATGAGACAAACGCTCCGCCGCAATTTGGACTTCGTTTGCCGTTCCTCTCAACAAAAATTTAGAGGTCGGCAAATATAAAGCAGGCCCAATCCGTAGTAGCGTCACTGCAGATTTCCAACCGCCACCACGCCACCAGAGGAATCACCCCATGAACTTTTACCGGACAACGCGGCTGATGCTATCGAGCGCAGCCTTTTTCTCGCTCGCCGGCTCGGCTTTCGCTCTCGACGGCGCCGATCTGCTGAAGAAGCTCAATGCCGCCTATGCCGCACAAGGCGGAACGATTTCGGCTGACAGCGTCGATATCGAGGGCACGACCGCGACGCTGAAGAATGTCAGCGTCAAATCTGCCGGCGGCGAAAGCCTGGCCGTTGGCGAAGTCACCCTTTCCGGCGTCGAAGAAGACGAGGATGGCGGCTATTACATCGAAGAGGCCGCCTTCCCCGATATCAACACCACGAAAGACGGGGTCACGGTCACGGCTCAGGAGCTGACGCTCGGCGGCATCTCGATCCCGGCAACGCCGGGCGGCGACACGCTCGATACCATGATGCTCTACGAAACTGCCCATACCGGCCCGCTGAAGGTGGTCAAGGATGGGGCGGAATTGTTCTCGGTGCTCGAAAGCGACGTCAACCTGACGCTGCGCGAAGACGAATCCGGTTTCGATTTCGACGGCGCCTTCAAAAGCATGAAGGCCGATCTCAGCAAGGCTGAGGATCCGCAGAGCAAGGACGCGATCGAGAAGCTGGCCCTGCAGCACATCCAGGGCGACATCACCATGAAGGGCGCCTGGGAATTGGCACCCGGCACGATCGACATTTCGGAATTCGCCTTCGACTTCACCAACATCGGCAAGCTGAACCTTGGCTTCAAGATCTCAGGTTACACGATGCCCTTCGTGAAATCGCTGCAGGATGCGATGAAGCAATCCGAAGCCAACCCGAACAAGGAGGAATCACAGCAGGCGCTTGGTCTTGCCATGCTCGGCCTGATGCAGCAGCTGTCCTTCGAGGCCGCACAGGTGCGTTTCGAAGATGCTTCGATCACCAAGCGCGCGCTCGATTATGCCGGTGCACAGCAGAACATGTCCGGCAAACAGATGGCGGATTCGCTGAAGGCGATGACGCCGATCATGCTGGCGCAGCTCAATATCCCCGAACTGCAGAACGCCGTTTCAGCAGCGGTCAACACCTTCCTCGACGACCCGAAGAGCCTGACTGTCAAGGCCGCTCCTGAAAAACCGGTGCCGTTCCCGACGATCGTGGGCGCCGCCATGGGTGCTCCGAACACTCTGCCGCAGGTGCTTGGCGTCAAGGTTACCGCCAACGACTGATCGCTTCGATCTTGCGACGAAAAGGCCCGGCAGTTCGGTACTGCCGGGCCTTTTCGTTTTCAGGCGCGATGACGGGCGACCTCGGCGATGGCGAGGACTGCGATATCAAGCAACTCCTCTGGCGATGCGCCGTCCCTCGCCTGCACCGACATGCCCTGGATGATGGCACCGAGGAACCGTGCCAGCGCGCGGGGGTTCGTCTCTGGCTTCATGTCGCCCTCGCGGATGCCACGCTCGATCCTCGCCGTGAAAGCGTCCAGCGACCGACGACGCATCGCTGCGACATGGTCGGCGATCACGGCGTTCTCGCTGGCGCAGTTCAGCACGGCCGTCGAGATCATGCAGCCTTTCGGATGCTCCGGCGCCGAGAAAATCGCAGCCGAGCCACGCAATATGCGCTCGAAGGCGGAGACGGTGTCGATCGGCTCGCCGAGCGCGGAAAACGTATCGGCGCCCAGCCCTCGGTATTGCTCCAGCGCGGCGCGGTAAAGATCGGCCGACCCCGCCTCCTATCATTCCGGCGGTGCCGGCATGGCGGGAACGGCGGGTGATATCCTGGCCATACTCGAAACCATCCGTAGGGGTGGCGCACCGCTGCTCGCGACCGAAACCGTAGGGATGATGATGGCGGACCAGGCCGGCGGGCGTCGCCAGCAGCACGAACCCGGCTCCGGCTTTGGCTTCGGCTGGTCAGTCATCACCAATCCGGCCGAGGCAGGCGTCCCCTTCCCCAAAGGCACGCTGAAATGGGGCGGCGTCTACGGCCATAGCTGGTTCATCGATCCGGTCAACGGGCTGACCGTCGTTGCGCTGACCAACACGACGCTGGAGGGCATGTGGGGCAAGTTCACAGTCGATCTTCGCGAAGCAATCTACGCGGCATTGTGAGCGAGCGAACAAAATGGAAAGCCCGGCGATTTGCCGGGCTTTTTGCATTCGGGATCAGACGATCTCAGTCTTTCTTGACCGGCGGGATCGGCCGGATCGAGAGTTCGCGCAGTTGTGTCGGCGTTGCCGGGCTCGGCGCCCCCATCAGCAGGTCCTGGGCCTGCTGGTTCATCGGGAATAGCGAGATTTCGCGCAGGTTCTTCGCGCCGACGAGCAGCATGACGATACGGTCGATGCCGAAGGCGGCGCCACCATGCGGGGGCGCGCCATACTGGAAGGCACGATAGAGGCCGCCGAAACGATCCTCGACATCCTGCTGGCTGAGGCCGACCTTCTCGAAGGCGGCAACCATGGTTTCCGGCGACTGGTTGCGGATCGAGCCCGAGGCGATTTCGAAGCCGTTGCAGACGGCGTCGTACTGGAACGCCTTGATGGTCAGCGGATCCTGGTTCTGCAGCGCATCGAGGCCGCCCTGCGGCATGGAGAACGGGTTGTGGGCGAAATCGACCTTCTTTTCTTCCTCGCTCCATTCGAAGAACGGGAAGTCGACGATCCAGCAGAGTTCGAAACGGTCGCGATCGACAAGGTTCAGCTCTTCGCCGGCCTTGGTGCGGGCTTCACCGGCAAACTTGTAGAACTTGGCCGGATCGCCGGCAACGAAGAAGCACGCGTCACCGTCATCGAGGCCGAGCTGGGTACGGATCGCGTCGGTGCGCTCCTCGCCGATGTTCTTTGCAAGCGGGCCGGCGCCCTCGAGCTTGTCACCTTCCTTGCGCCAGAAGATGTAACCGAGACCAGGCTGACCGGTCGACTGCGCCCAGGCATTCATGCGATCGCAGAACGCTCTGGAACCGCCAGTCTTGGCCGGAATAGCCCAGATCTCGACCTTCGGGTTGGAGGCGATCATGCCCGCGAAAACCTTGAAGCCAGAGCCGGCAAAATGCTCGGTCACCGCCTGCATGACGATCGGGTTGCGCAGGTCCGGCTTGTCGGAACCATATTTGCGGATCGCCTCGTCATAGGGGATGCGCGGCCATTCCTTGGTGACCGGCTTGCCTTCGGCGAATTCCTCGAAGATCGAAGTCATCAGCGGGCCCATCGTGTTCCAGACGTCTTCCTGGGTGACGAAGCTCATTTCGAGGTCGAGCTGGTAGAATTCGCCCGGCAGGCGGTCGGCACGCGGGTCTTCGTCGCGGAAGCACGGCGCGATCTGGAAGTAGCGGTCGAAGCCGGCAACCATCAGCAGCTGCTTGTACTGCTGCGGCGCTTGCGGCAGCGCATAGAAAGTGCCGGGATGGATGCGCGACGGCACGAGGAAGTCGCGCGCGCCTTCCGGCGAGGAGGCCGTCAGGATCGGCGTCGTGTATTCCGTAAAGCCGACATTGCCCATTTCGCGGCGCATGGCCGAGATGACCTGGGTGCGCTTGACGATGTTCCGGTGCAGCGTTTCGCGGCGAAGATCGAGAAAGCGATACTTCAGGCGGACGTCTTCGGGATAGTCCGGCTCGCCGAAGACCGGCAGCGGCAATTCCTTGGCGGCGGAGAGGACTTCGATCTCCTGTGCGTAGAGCTCGATCTCGCCGGTCGCCATGGTCTTGTTGACGGTGTCTTCGGTGCGGGCCTTGACGAGGCCATCGATGCGGATGACCCATTCGCCGCGCACGGTTTCCGCCATCTTGAAGGCCGGGCTGTCGGGATCGGCGACGACCTGGGTGATGCCGTAATGGTCGCGAAGGTCGATGAAGAGAACGCCGCCATGGTCGCGAACGCGGTGAACCCAGCCGGAAATACGGACGGTCGAGCCGACATCCGACTTGCGGAGGGCGGCGCATGTGTGGCTGCGATAGCGATGCATGATCTCAAATCCTGGCATGTGGCTTAAGACGGCAGCAAGGGTTCCAAGACCCTCAAGCGCCGACAAGAAAATCGGGCGGAAAAGCGCATGGACGCTCCGATTTGTCAAGGCTTGGCGCACGCGACCGGGCGTTTGACACGCGTTTATGGCGAGGCTGCGACCCGTATGCTGCGGCAGTTTGGCCGCACTTCCTATATTGATGAAGATGCCGGTCAACTTTAAAAGGATCGGCATTCTCACCGTGGAGCATCCGCATGCCTCTCCTTAGCCGACGCAACCTTCTCCAGGCATCCGCTGTTGCGGGTGCCTATGGCGTCGGCATCGGCATTGCCGGTAAATTCGGGTTTGCCGAGGCGGCTCCCGAGCCGCAGCTGCTGACGGCGGTGAAGACCGAGGTTATGCTAACCGAGGCGGGACCGACCAGGGATATCATGAGCTGGGGCCATGACGGCATGCCGCCGGTTCTCAGGATGACGAAGGGGCGACCCTATGCGGCGCGGCTGAAAAACGGTCTCGACGAGCCGACGACGATCCATTGGCACGGACTTCGCATCGACAACCGCATGGACGGCGTGCCGTTCATGACGCAGCCCTACGTCTACACCGGCGACAGCTTCGATTATACCTTCACGCCGCCCGATGCCGGCACCTTCTGGTACCATCCGCATTGCAACACGCTGACGCAGATGGGACACGGCATGACCGGCCTCATCGTCGTCGAAGATCCGGCCGATCCGGAATTCGATGCCGAGGTGGTGCTGAACCTGCGCGACTGGCGGCTTGGCGGCGACGGGCAATTCATCGCTCCCTTCCGGCCGCGCGACGCTGCCAAGACCGGCACCTACGGCACGGTCCGCACCGCCAACTGGCAACAGGAACCGCGATATGACATGCCGACCGGCGGGCTGGTGCGGCTGCGCATTGCCGTGACCGACGTGACGCGGATCTTCTCGCTGAAGATGGAAGGCGCCGACGCCACCGTCATCGCGATCGACGGCAATCCGGTGCCGAAGCGTTTTCCCCTCGACCTCCTGCAGATCGGACCGGGTCAACGGCTCGATCTTGCCGTGCGCATGCCTGATGGTGAAGGTGCGGTCGCGACACTGGAGGATATCCGCGGCACGGCGCCGAAGACGATCGCCAGCCTGCGCGCGGTCGGATCGTCGTTGAAGCGCGCCATCGGCGATCTTGGGCCGCTTGTCGACAACCCCGTCCCGAAGGCCGATCTAACCGCTGCCGAGCAGATCCCACTGGTGCTCAGCGCCACTGCCGAGAATGCCGCCGTCGAAAGCATCTGCGGCACGCTCGGCTACAGTTTCTGGGCCATCAACAAGGTGCCATGGCCGGGCGACACGCCCGATCCGACAGCGCCGCTTGCGGAATTGAAGCTTGGCAAGAGCTATGTCTTCAATCTGGAGAATACCACGCCGCATGCCCATCCGATCCACCTGCACGGGATGAGTTTCACGGTGATCTACTCCTCGACGCGGGAGGTGATGCCGCTAGTGTCCGATACCTATCTCATCCAGCCGGACGAGAAGGTGCAGCTTGCCTTCGTCGCCGACAATCCCGGCGACTGGCTGCTGCATTGCCATATCATCGAGCACCAGAAGACGGGGATGACGAGCTATCTCAGGGTAAGCTGAGACTGCCTGCACTTTCACCGCGATTGCCGCCATGCATCGCGCCTTGCCTCAGTTTGGACGTGATTCTTAGCCAGCAATGCTCGAAGCGTATGCTGTTGTATTGACATATCGAACCGAAAGGAGAAGGAAGGTTTAACCGACCTTTTCCTTGCGAATGAAATGATATGATCGAAACCACCGCCGATTTGGCGGCCGCCTGCAAAGAGCTGGCCAAGTCCGACTTCATCACCATCGACACCGAATTCCTGCGCGAAACGACCTTCTGGCCGGAGCTCTGCCTGATCCAGATGGCAAGCCCGACGACGGAAGTTCTCGTCGATCCGCTGGCCAAGGGCATCGATCTCGCCCCCTTCTTCGAGCTGATGGCCGATACGAAGGTGCTGAAGGTCTTTCATGCGGCCCGCCAGGACATCGAAATCATCTTCAATCGCGGCAATCTCATTCCGCATCCGATCTTCGACACGCAGGTCGCCGCCATGGTCTGCGGCTTCGGCGACAGCGTCTCCTATGACCAGTTGGTCAGCCGCATCAAGAACGTCCATATCGACAAGTCGTCGCGCTTCACCGACTGGAGCCGCCGGCCGCTGTCGGACAAACAGCTGGATTATGCGCTGGCCGACGTCACCCACCTGCGCGACGTCTACCTGTCGCTGAAGGCGGAACTCGAACGCGAAGGCCGCACCTCTTGGCTCTCCGAGGAAATGGACGTTCTCGAGTCGCGCGAAACCTACGACATGCATCCAGACGATGCCTGGCAGCGGCTGAAGATGCGCCTGCGCAAGCCGCAGGAGCTGGCGATCCTGAAATATGTCGCCGCCTGGCGTGAACGCGAGGCGCGGGCCCGCAACGTGCCGCGTTCGCGGGTGCTGAAGGATGATGCGATCTACGAGATCGCCCAGCAGCAGCCCAAGGATACAGAGGCGCTCGGCCGTCTGCGCACCATTCCGAAGGGTTGGGAGCGCTCAACTTCCGGCGCTGCGGTTATCGAGGCCGTCAACACCGCTCTTGCTCTTCCGAAGGCCGATATGCCGCATGTGCCACGCCAGGCGCAGGCGCCCGAAGGGGCCGCTGCCGCCGTTGAATTGTTGAAGGTTCTGCTGAAGCTGATTTCGGAAAAACACGGCGTGGCGCCGAAGGTGATCGCCAATAGCGAAGATCTCGACAAGATCGCCGCCGAGGGCGAGAAGGCCGAAGTCGCTGCCCTGCACGGCTGGCGGCGCGATCTTTTCGGCGAGCCGGCACTGCAACTGATCCAGGGCGCGATCGCTCTGCGTTTCGTCGACCGGAAGGTCGAAACCGTCAGCCTCTGAGGCGACTGCATCACGCCTTAAACCGGCATCGATTTAAGCGCAGTCATTCAAATGCTACAGCCGCGCGTCTGAAAAGACGCGCGGCTGTAATTTCGAATTCGCTTGACGGTTTTTTCCGGCCTGAAACAATGGCGGGAAGAAACATCACGGCGCAGAGGCGGCATGCGGGAAATATCTCCGACACAGAATTGGATCCTGATCACGATCGTCCTTGCGACCAGCGGCGTCATCTATGATCTGATGTTCTATTCCAATCAGACGCCGATCATCGGGGCGATCTTCGCGCTCTTCATCGGCATGCCGATCCTCGCTTTCGAGCGCAAGGTGCTGTTTCGAGCACTCTACAGGCGCATCCAGAAGCTGCCGACTTTCGCCTTCATCATCACCGAGCTGCTGATCTACGAAATCCTGATGAGTATCGGCTTTGCCTGCGCCGGCCTGCTGCTCTGGTGGCTCGGCATGGTGAAGCCGGTGTCGCTCCTCGACCTCGTCATCATGCCGTTCGAGGTCTTCCTCTATGCGCTTGCGGTCTGCACCATGCTGATCTTCGTCTTGCGCGTGCGGGAACTGCTTGGTCGTGAAGTTTTCCTCAGCATGCTCATCAGCCGCTACCGCAATCCGGTCAAGGAAGAGCGCGTCTTCCTGTTCATCGACCTCGTCGATTCGACGGCTTTTGCCGAGAAGCACGGCGACCTCAGGGCGCAACAGCTGCTGAGTTCGCTGTTTGCGACCTTCGCCGAGCCCGTCAGGCGCCACAAGGGCATGATCAACGACTATGTCGGCGATGCGGCGATCATCACCTGGCCACTTGCCCGCGGCGTCAAGAATGCGCGTTGCGTGCGCTGCATCTTCGATATCCTCGCCGATATCGACGCCAATGCCGCCGGCTGGCGAAAGAATTACGGGCAGGTGCCGAAGCTCCGCGCCGCCCTTCACGGCGGCGAGATCATTACCGCCGAAATCGGCGTCGACCATCACAAGATCAGCTATTTCGGCGATACGGTGAACACCACTGCCCGGCTGGAGACGCTTTGCCGCAGTCTGAACCGATCGGTGCTGATCTCCAGCGAGCTTGCCCGGCGCATGGATTTTCCCGACGACATCACATGCGAGGATCTCGGCACCCATGCCGTCAAGGGGCGCGGCCAGGCGCTCGGCGTCATGGCGCTCTCCTCGCGCGCGGTCACCGTACTGAACACGCCGGCGGTCATTCTGCACGGCTGAGTAACAACTCTACCTCACGTCACCAAAGCTTCACCCAACCGTCAATTCGCTGACACGGAAGCCCTGCTAAGCGGAAGGCCTTTGCAATCCGCTCCACGGGGATATTATGAAGAACGTCCTTTTTGCTTCCGTATCGCTTTTCATCCTGGTCGCGAGCTCCGCTTCGGCCGACCAGCAGCAGTTCCCGGCCAAGCTCGCGGGCCAGGCGATCCTGCCTGCCAACACCATGGTTCCGGCGCCGGCCGATGCCCCCGAATTCCTCAAGCATTCCGGCAAGTTTACAACGCCGGACCGCAAGCGTACCGAAGCGCTCGGCACCGTTCCCGGCAAGGACGGCGCTCGCGTCACCGATCTGAAGCTTCCTTTCGACGGCCAGCCGATCCAAGGCTTCTCCGGCGTCAAGACGATGGCCGACGGTACCTTCTGGACGCTCTCCGACAACGGTTTCGGCTCGAAGTCCAACTCGTCGGACTCCATGCTCTTCCTGCACCAAATGAAGTTCGACTGGGCCGGCAACAAGGCTGAGATCGTCAAGAAGCTCTTCCTCTCCGACCCCAACAAGATCGCCCCGTTCCCGATCGTTCTCGAAGGCACCGACACGCGTTATCTCACCGGCGCCGACTTCGACATCGAATCGATCCAGCCGGTTGCCGACGGCTTCTGGATCGGCGACGAATTCGGTCCCCACATCCTGAAGTTCGACACGTCAGGCCGCCTCACCGACGTCATCCCGACGACGCTCGACGGCAAGCCGGTGCTTTCGCCAGACAATCCGCTTCTCTCGGTTCCATCAAACCCGGCCGCCAAGATGCCGGTCTTTAATCTGAAGCGCTCCGGAGGCTTCGAAGGCCTCGCCATGTCGAAGGACGGCGCCAAGCTCTACGGCCTGCTCGAGGGCGCCATCTACAAGGATGACGGCACGGTGGAAACGGCCGACGGCCACACCGCCATCCGCGTCATCGAATTCGATGTCGCTTCGAAGAAGTGGACCGGCCGCAGCTGGTTCTATCCGTTCGAAGACAAGGGCGTGTCGATCGGCGATTTCAACATGCTCGACGACACGACCGCTCTCGTCATCGAGCGCGACAACGGCGCCGGCACCAGCGACAAGGCCTGCGCCGATCCGAAGCAACCGAAGCCGGATTGCTTCGAAGCTCCGGCCGTGCTGAAGCGCGTCTACAAAATCGAGTTCAACGATGCCAATGTCGGCAAGGCTGTCCGCAAGATCGGCTATATCGACCTCCTGAACATCCAGGACCCCGACAACAAGAAGAAGGCCGGCAGCAAGGACGGCGTCTACGACATGCCGTTCGTGACGATCGAAAACGTCGACCGCGTCGACGCCACGCACATCATCATCGGCAACGACAACAACCTGCCCTTCTCGGCCGGCCGCGCCGTCGACAAGGCCGACAATAACGAGTTCAGCCTGCTTGAGGTTGGCGAGTTCCTGAACGCGAAGTAATTCGAGCGTGATGTGAGATAGAGGGCGGTGCGTGGGCGGCGCCCTTTTTGGTGGTCGATATTTGGCGGAATGCCGTGTGTG